>JAGNSH010000003.1 GCA_017988165.1 Giesbergeria sp.
CCACCGCCTTGGCCGCGATGACGTGCATCAGCGGGCCGCCTTGCAGGCCGGGGAAGACGGCGCTGTTGATGGCTTTTTCGTGCTCGGCTTTCATCAAAATGATGCCGCCGCGCGGGCCGCGCAGGCTTTTGTGCGTGGTCGAGGTGACGATGTCGGCGTGCGGCACCGGGTTCGGGTACACGCCAGCGGCAATCAGGCCAGCGTAGTGGGCCATATCGACCATGAAAATCGCGCCGACGTCTTTGGCCACCTTGGCGAAGCGGGCAAAGTCGATGCGCAGGCTGTAGGCCGAAGCGCCGGCAATGATCAGCTTGGGCTTGGTTTCCCGCGCCTTGGCTTCCATGGCGTCGTAGTCGATGGCTTCGTTGGCGTCCAGACCGTAAGAGACGACGTTGAACCACTTGCCGCTCATGTTCAGCGGCATGCCGTGCGTCAGGTGGCCGCCTTCGGCCAGGCTCATGCCCATGATGGTGTCGCCGGGCTTTAAGAAAGCCAAGAACACCGCTTGGTTGGCCGATGCGCCGCAATGGGGTTGCACGTTGGCGCAATCGGCGCCAAAAATTTGTTTGACGCGGTCAATCGCCAGTTGCTCGGCCACATCGACAAATTCGCAGCCGCCGTAGTAGCGACGGCCCGGATAGCCTTCAGCGTATTTGTTGGTCAGCTGCGAGCCCTGCGCCCACATCACAGCGGGGGAGGCGTAGTTTTCGCTGGCAATCAGCTCAATGTGGTGCTCTTGGCGCGCGTTTTCAGACTGAATGGCGGCGAAGATTTCGGGGTCGGCTTGCTCGACAAGAATATTGCGTGGGTACATGGAGATGGCAGTCCTGTGAACTGGTGTCCCTTGAAACAAGGGCTGCCCAGGCGAACGGCTGAACACTCGGGCCACACAGCCCGGGTGGCACGCTCCCTAGTGGTTTGGTGGCAGCCCAAAACGGCTACCAGGGGATCCACGTCAGCACCAATCACCCTGTTGCAGGGCGTAGCGCCTATCGCCAGTCGCGTACCGGGCGAGTGTAGCTGACTGCCGCGCGCGCTGGGGCGCAGCAGCAGCGATGGCCTTGCCCGCTTAGCGCAGCGACAGCAGCGCAACTTTCTCGCTGTTTTCTGGCGCGGCGGCTGGCTTGGTCTGCAAGGTTGGGATGGGGTGTGCTGTGGGCGCTGGAATGCTGTCCGTGGCAGTGTCGGCCAAGATGAGGTTTGGCGCGGCGGGTGCTATCGGTGCTGCCGGCACCACAGCTGCTGGCGGCTTGGCGGGGGCGATGCGGCGTCCGCCGGCGACTTGGCGCAGTTGGAAATGCTCGGCCAGCACCTTGGCGGCGTAACCGCCGTCGCTGTCCATATTGGCCGCGCCAACGTAGTAGCGCAGACCGCCTTCAATCGAACCGGCGCGGGCAATGCACTCTTGCAGCACTTTCACGCCAACGCGCAGGTTGGTCACGGGGTCAAACGCAGCCAGCTTGCCGCCCACGCTGGCGTATTTGTCGGTGTGTACGCGCGTCATCACTTGCATCAGGCCCTGGGCACCGACGGAGCTTTGCGCAAATGGGTTAAAGCGCGACTCGATGGCCATCACGGCCAGAATTAAAGTGGGGTCCAGTTTGACGCGGGCACCAGTGGCATAGGCTTCGGCCACCAACAGGCCCAGCGGCTCGGGGGCAACGCGGTATTTTTTACTGAGCCAGTGCGCCACCGTGGCCTGCTCTTTGGGCAGGCTCTTGGGGTTGACGGCCATGGCGCGCTCGCTGGGCTCGGGCTCGGGCTCCAGCGGGGTGGTCAAGGCGACAACCTGCGTTTGGCGATCTTGCAGCCAGCCCATCAGTTGCTCTTCGCCGGTTTGGCGCAGGTTGGGGCGTGCCAGTAAGGCGATAGCGATAAGCGCCACTGCCAAGCCCAGCAGAGCAAAGCTGTTGTGGATGATGTGGAGGAAACCTGTGCTTACATCACCAAAGAAGGTGCGTAAACCAGAGGTAGTTTTTTCAGGGGCTGTCATAGCTTCCTTTTCTGCGACGAGCGTCTGGGCATGAAGCGCCTCCACAGGGGGGAGTGCGCGCTACTCAAAACACATCGTCTGGATGGGTACGCCATCAACTTCGTGTGGGGCGATGGCGCCAGCAAACATCGAATTGACTTGGCCGGGTTAGGCGGCGGTAGGGGTTTTTACTAGCCCATTTTGTGGACTGGCGAATTCTAAAAGGCCAGTAAATAGCAAGTCAATACTAATGGATTGATTCTTTATACATTAAAAGTATATTTAAGCTGTATAAAAAAACAGTAAAAATGGCATCCACCCTTGCTTTGCAGATTTTTTGTGACGCTTTGTGAATGTGCTTTTGCATTCTGAGCGTAGTTTGCTTTTCATCAAAAAAGAAACATCCATAGCGATTTTTGGCGTTCGTATCAAGACAGTTCGCGGCTCTTTTGTCGTTGTTTAACAATCGTTTTCCCGTGGGGCGCGGTCTTTTTCTGGCCCAATTGCGGCGTGGGCATGTGTATGCCTTGGTATGTCTTGGATTTTTGGATGTTGTTGGCCATGAAGCTCCCCTTTTTTCATCATCGCCCTTGGGCGCGGCGCGTGGCCGGCGGATTGATCGGCGTTGTGTTGTTGTGGGCGCTGGGCTGGCTGCTGGTGCCGCCGCTGCTGCGCAGCCAAGGCGAAAAAATAGCCACAGAAAAACTCGGGCGCACGGTCTCGATCGGTCGGGTTGATTTCCGCCCGTGGACGCTGGAGCTGAGCCTGCACGATGTAGCCATCGCTGGCGCTGATGGTGCTGAAAGCGCTGGTGCCCAAGTGCAAATCCAGCGACTCTATATAGATGCGGCTTTGCAGTCGTTATGGCGCGGCGCGCCAGTGCTGGATGGTATTGAAATAGACCAGCCCAGCGTGCGCCTGACGCAACTGGCGCCGGGGCACTACGACATCGACGACGTGCTCGCGCGCCTACAGCCGACACAGGAAGATGCCGCCGCCAGCGGGCCGCTGGAATTTGCGCTCTATAACTTGGTGCTGCGCGGTGGTGCGGTGGACTTCACTGACGCCACTGTCGAGCGCACGCACACGGTGCGCAGCCTAGAGTTGAAGGTGCCTTTTTTGAGCAATCTGCCCTCGCAGCGCCAAGTGAAAGTGGCGCCGCACTTGTCGTTCTTGCTCAACGACAGCCCGTTTGACGCGCTGGCCGAGGCCGTGCCCTTCACCGAAAGCCGCAAGGCCGAGGCGTCTATCAAGATATCGGGGCTGGATATTGCGCCCTACCTTGGTTATTTGCCGGCCAGCGTGCCGGTGCGGCTGCAGGCGGGTGTCTTGGATGCGCAACTGCGCTTGGCGTTTGAGCAAGCGCCGAGTGCGCTGCTGCGCCTGAGTGGCCAACTGCAATTGAGCCAAGTGCAGATGACGCAGCCAGCCCCGCCCACTCCAGCAGCGCCGCTAGCGCAGCGCGATGTGTTGTCGTTTGATGCCTTGACGGTGCAGGTCACAGACTTTCAGCCGCTGGCGCGCCGCTTGCACCTGGGTAGCGTGTTGTTAGAGGCGCCGCACCTGTATGTGCAGCGCAGCCCCTCGGGACGGATTAATTTAGATATGGCTTCGGCGGCCTCGCCCGCGCCCGCGTCCGCCGCCCAAGTGCCCAAAAAGCAGGTGAGCAAAGACACCGATTGGTCACTGGCCATCGATCGCGTTGCCGTGCGCAGTGCCCAAGTGGACTGGCGCGATGAAAGTCTGGCTATCCCCGCCGAACTGGGCCTGCGCAACGCGGTGCTAGATGCCTCGGCCATCGCTTGGCCGTTGCATCAGCCGCTGCAGTTTTCTGGCGGTATGGACATCACCACGCCAGTGTCGACGTTGGCGTCGGCACCGGCGCGGGTGTTGTTCAGCGGCTCGGCCAGCGAGCAGCAAGGCCAAGTGGCCAGCTCTGTGCAGGCGCTGTCTTTGGCGCTGGTGGCACCGTATTTGCGCCAGTGGCTGACGCCGCAGCTGGCCGCTACCGTGACTGCCGAGGGCGGTGTGGCCTGGCAGGGCGCCGCTGTGGTGGCGCAGGTGGCGCATTTAACGCTCGATGGCGTGGCGCTGACTTGCACGGCGCCGGCCAATTGCCTGCCTGCGGCCGCTCCTGGCGTTGCCATGCGCGGCGCAGCCTCGCTGGCCGAATTGAAAAAGCTGCGTATCGACGACGCCCAAGTTAATTTGGCGCGGCGCAGCATCACCGTCGGCAAGATGGCCTTGACGCAGCCGCGTGCTGGGGTAGAGCGCGATGCGCAGGGCCGCTGGATGTTTGAGCGCTGGCAGGTGGCCAGTACGCAGTCAGTAGCGCCAGCAGCCACTGAGCGAGCGCAAGCACCTTGGTCGCTGCAATGGGGTGATATGTCGATCGACGCCGGTTCCGTGGCTTTTCGCGATGCTGTTCCTACTGTCCCGGTAGCGTTTTTGGTCTCGGCTTTGCGGGTGCAACTGAAGGACTTTGCCCCGCTGGCACTGGCGGCCAAGCCGTCGCCGCTGCTGGTGTCGGCACGTATTGGTGCTGGGCGCGCCGACCCCGGACGTCTGGAGTACGACGGCACGCTGGGGTTGGCGCCGCTGTCGGCGCAGGGCCGGGTGTTGGCGGCGCAATTGCCGCTGCACGCCTTTGAACCCTATTTTGCCGATGCGCTGCAAGTGCGTATTCGCCGTGCGGATGGCAGTTTTCGCGGGCAAGTGCAGTACGCGCAAGCCGCAGACGGGCCACAGTTGCAGGTCAAGGGCGATGCTGCGCTGGACGACGTGCGGGTGCATATGGCGCAGGTGCAGGCCCCAGCGCAGAGCCAAGACGAGGCGGATGCGGATGCGGATGCGGGTGCTGATACCGACGCCGAGGCGCCTTTTTCTAGGCCCCGGCAACTGGCGCCGGGTGACGAGCTGCTGAACTGGAAGTCGCTACAGCTGCGCGGGGTGGATGTAGCGCTGACGCCGGGCAAGCCGGTGTCCGTGGCAGTGCAAGAAACTGCCTTGAGTGATTTTTTTGCCCGCGTTATTTTGCAAAAAACCGGACGGCTGAATTTGCAGGATTTGAGTAAAACGCCAGCAGCGGCTGCGGCAGCCGCAGACGCAGCCGCATCTGCCCCAGCGGTGGCGCCCAACGCCACCGGCGTTGCTAGCGCGGCCAGCGCTGGCGCTGTGGATGCCGCCGCCCCCGTGATTCGCATGGGGCCGGTGCTGTTGACGGGCGGGCGGGTGGACTTCAGCGACTACTTTATTCAACCCAATTATTCAGCGAAGTTGAGCGCCTTGAGCGGGCGATTGAGCGCGTTTTCCTCTGCCACTTCCACCACTTCCACCATTTCGGCCACCAGTGCGTCAGGCGAGCCGCCGGGGGCGGGCGATAGGGCCGATATGGCTGATTTGGAGCTGCATGGCCGGGTCGAGGGCACGGCGTCGCTGGAAGTGGTGGGCCGGCTCAATCCCTTGGCGCAGCCGCTGGCGCTGGATATCCAAGGCCATATGCGCGACTTGGAGCTGCCGCCGCTGTCGCCCTACACCATCAAATACGCCGGCCATGGCATTGAGCGCGGCAAGCTGAGCATGGACGTCACCTATCAAATTCAGCCCAATGGCCAGTTGGTGGCCAGCAACAAGCTGGTGTTGAACCAGCTGGCCTTTGGCGATCCGGTGGAAGGGGCGCCGGCGAGTTTGCCGGTGCGCTTGGCCGTGGCTTTGTTGGCCGACCGCAATGGCGTTATCGACATGGATTTGCCGATCAAAGGCTCGCTCAACGACCCGGAGTTTCGTTTGGCGCCGGTGATTTTTAAGATTTTGGGCAACCTCATCATGAAGGCGCTTACGTCGCCGTTTTCTCTGTTGGCCAGTGCGCTCGGCGGTGGCGATGAATTGGGCCACGTAGCGTTTGTCCCCGGCAGTGCGGCGCTGGATGCGCCCGCGCGCCAGCAATTGGACAAAGTGGCCAAGGCGCTGCAAGACCGGCCTGCCCTGCAAATGACCGTGGTCGGCCAAGCCAGTGCTGAGGCCGAGCACAGCGCTTGGAAGCGCCAGCGCTTGCAAGAAATGTTGCTGGCGCAAAAACGCCGTGCGGTGCTGCGCAGCGGCCAGCCTGCCGATACCGCCACCGAGGTCAGCGCCAGCGAATATCCAGCGCTGCTCAAAGAGCTGTATCGCCGCGCCGACATGGCCAAGCCGCGCAACATGGTTGGCATCGCCAAAGAGCTGCCGCAGGTACAGATGGAGGACTTGCTGCTGGCCAGTATTTCTGTGCCCGACAACGCCATGCGCGAGTTGGCGCTGGCGCGTGGCGTGGCGGTGCGTGACTATTTGGCGCAGCAGCCGCTGCCGCTGGAACGCTTGTTTTTGGGCGCGGTCAAGATGGCGCCCGCCGAGCCATCAGCCGCGCCGAGCGCACCATGGGCGCCGCACGCTGAGCTGACGTTGGGTGCGCGCTAACCGGGCAGTCACCAAGCACCAACCCGGCGCGGCGGCGCTGATAAACAGTGGCATTGCAAATACCGGCGAAAATAACTGTTTGGTCTACTATTCGGGCACTGATTGACAGCCCCGGGCAGTAGCTACGCCCGGGGCTGTTCCCGCGTGTTCGTCTTTTACTGATTCCATGTTTTCTCTTTTTTCTCGCAACAAAATGTCCGACGCACCCGAAATGACCCCGGCCCCGGCCAAAACACCTGAAGCGCACCCTCTGGATGGATTGACTGGTGGCGCCTTCTCGGCCGCCACCTCGGGCGAGCGCGCTGCGCGCATCCGCGAGTGGCTAACCACCCAACCCACGCCCGAGCAGCTGCAAGAAGTCTTCAAAGAACTCAGTGGCCGCGACAAGGGTGCGGCCCGCGCCGTGCGCGAGCGCCTCGATGAGCTGCGCCGCGCCAAAAACCAAGAAGCCATTGCCGCCGAATGGGCCGACAAGGCCACCGCGCTGCTGGGCGCCGCCAAACTGAACATTGCCGACGCCTTGGCGTGGCAGCGCGACGCCGCCAAAGCCGGCGCACCGCTGTCGCGCGAGCCGCTGTCGCTGCTGAAGGTGCAGCTGGCCGACCGCATCAAAGTGATTGAAGACCTGCAGCACCGCGTGCAAGTGCAGCGCGAGGCCGCCGTGCTGCTGGCCCAGCGCATTGAAGTGCTCTCCACCAAGTCGTGGCGCGACGCGCAAGCGGCGTTAGAAGTGCTGCGCGTTGACGTGCAGCACTGGCAAGACCAAGCGCAAGAGCTGGCTGGTGACGCCAGCTGGGCCAGCGTCGAAGCGCGCTTTCCGCCGCTGCTGGAGTCCTCGCGCACCCAGCTGTTGGTGGTGTGGGACGCTTTCCAGCCGGCCATCGCGCAAGCTGTAGCCGCCGCTGGCGATGCCAGCGTGGCCTTGCCACCCGTGCCGGTGTGGGCCGACGAGCTGCGCGTAGCGCGTGGCGGTGTACCGGCTGCTGTCGCCGCCGCCGCAGCGGCTGCCAGTGCCGAACGCCCTGCCCGCCAACCCAAACCCAAGGCACCGCCCGAGGCCGTCGCCAAAGCCGTACAAGTGGTCGGCGAAGCGCTGGCCAAGCTGGAGCAAGAAACCTCTGAAGGCCACGGCAAAGCCAGCGCTGGCGCTGCTGCCGCCTTGCGCGCCGCGCTGAAAAGCTATGGCAAGCACATCGATGGTGAACTGGAGCAAAAAGTCAGCGCCGCCTTGGTGGCCGCCGGTGAACTGGAAGGCTGGCAGCGCTGGAGCGCCGACCAAGTGCGCGAAGAGCTGCTGGCCAAGGCCGAAGCACTGCTGCAACGCCCCGATGGCCAAGCGCTGGGCGGTCGCAAGATGCAAGAAACCCTGCGCCAGTTGCGCGAGCAGTGGAAGCAAGCCGACCAAGGCGGCACGCCCAACCACGGTCTGTGGAAAAAATTTGACGAAGCCTGTAATGCCGCGCACAAAGTGGTCGAAGCGTGGCTGGACAAAATCCGCACCGAAGCCACCCAGCACAAGGCCGAGCGCTTGGCGCTGATTGAAGAAGTCAAAGCCTGGGGCCAAGAGCATGGCACTGGCGGCGACTGGAAAGCCATCCACCGTGCGCTGTACCAGTTTGGTGATCGTTGGCGCGCCAGTGGCCATATCGGCGAAAAAGTGTTTGCCGAGCTGCAACCGCTGTGGAAGCAAGCCATTGGGCAAGCCGCCGCGCCGTTTGAGGCCGCACAAAAAGACAGCTTGGCGCGCCGCCACGCCATGATTGAAGAAGCTGCTGTGCTGGGCGCAGCGCCTGTGTTGCGCATTGACGCCGTCAAAGCCCTGCAACAACGCTGGCAAGCCGAGGCGCAAAGCGTGCCGCTGGATCGCAAGCACGAGCAAAAACTCTGGGATGCCTTCCGCCAGCCGATTGACGAGGCGTTTAACCGCAAAACCGCCGAGCGCGAACGCGGCGCAGTGGAAACCAGCGCCCATGACCGCGCCGTCATCGATGCGGCCAAAGCCCTCGACGCGGCCAACGCCAGTGGCGATGCACAGCAAATTCGCGCTGCTATGGCCGCGCTGGACGCGGCTTTGCGTGGCCAAGCGCAGGCACGCACGCAGCAGGCCGATGCCGCCCATGCCGCAGCAAATAAACAGTCAAATAAGCCTCTAGCCCTTGATGGGCAAGCGGTTGCAGCTATAAAAACAGAAGTAGATGAGGCAACGGCACCGGCTTCAGAGGCTGCTGATGCCGCTGACGCTGACAACGCAGCCGATGCCGGCGAGGCCGCACCCGCCCAGACCGCCCCTGCAGCCCCACTCAAGCCGGCACCGCGCCCGGTGGTAGCGGTGCGCGGCGACGACCGCCCGGGCATGAAGAAAGATGCGCCCGCACCGATGGGCCGTGGTGGCCGACCTGGCGAGCGCCGTGACGATCGCCCCGGCGGCCGCGATGGCGCACGCCCCGGTGCGCCGCGTGGCCCACGCGACGACGCGCGTGGTGGTGGTGGCGGTGCTGCTGGCGGTGCTGGCCGCTTTGGCGATCGCCCAGCCTACGAAGACCGTGGCCCGCGTTTGGGCGATGCAGCCTTCCGCGCCCAGCGCGAAGCCATGGAGCACGCGCAGCAAACGCTGAAAAAATTGGCTGCCCAAGCCCACGGCGAAGCCCTGACGCAGTTGCTGACAGCTTGGGAAAAGCGTGACGCAGCGCTGCTGCCGTCAACGCAAGAGCTGGGTGCTGGTGTGACGCCGGCAGTGCGCAGCGCGTGGACGCAGGCACTGGAAAAACCAGCCGCTGGCGATGCCGCGCAAGCCTTGCTGCGCTTGGAGATGGCCTCGGAGACGCCAACACCGGCCGATCATCTGCCCGAACGCCGTCTGTTGCAGTTGCAACTGCTGACGCGGCGCAACGACCCAGCGCCAGCACAAACTTGGGGGCAAGATGCCGCCACGGTGCTGGCCAGCGCCAACGACGACGCCAGCGCGCGCCGTCTGCAAAACGCTTTGAAGGCTTTGCTACGCAAGCAGTGATAGGGCTACAGGGCCACAGGGTCAATGGGCTAAGTAGGTGCGGGCGGGGACATATCGATGCCTCGCCCGCGCTGCTTGTGCCGGATGAACGCAAGCCCTGTAGCGCCGCCCAGGGTAAGAAAGTCCAAGAAGGTCGCCACAACGCAAAAAGCCGTTGCATTTGCAACGGCTTTTTATGATTTTGGTGCCCAGAAGAGGACTCGAACCTCCACGATGTTACTCGCTAGTACCTGAAACTAGTGCGTCTACCAATTCCGCCATCTGGGCATCTCAGGAAAGATGTGGATTGTATAGCAAGAAAATACCGCCCCGTGGCGACTGCAGCCAAATAGGCAATAAAAAAGCCGCTGGCTTGCAGCGGCTTCTCGTTAAACTTGGTGCCCAGGAGAGGACTCGAACCTCCACGATGTTACTCGCTAGTACCTGAAACTAGTGCGTCTACCAATTCCGCCACCTGGGCATTTCAGGAAAGTCTAAGATTGTATATTAAAAAAATGAACTCCAACACACACTCCGCCCACGCTTCTGATGAAATTGAAGGTGTGGTGCAGGGCCACCGCGACGGCCATGGCTACGTTCTGCGCAACGACGGTCAGTCGGATATTTTTCTGCCGCCCAACGAGATGCGCGCGGTGTTACACAAAGACCGCGTGTTGGTGCGCATCGTGCGCCAAGACCGGCGCGGCCGCCCTGAGGGCCGTGTGGTGGAGATCGTCGAGCGCCCAGCGCAGCCTTTGATTGGCCGCTTGCTGCAAGAAAGCGGCGTCTGGCTGGTCGCGCCCGAAGACAAGCGCTACGGCCAAGATGTGTTGATTCCCACCGGTGCGTTGGCCATTGCTAAGCCCGGCCAAGTGGTGGTGGTCGAGCTGACCGAGCCGCCTTCGCTGTTTGGTCAACCGGTCGGGCGCATCACCGAAGTGCTGGGCGAGGTCGATGACCCCGGCATGGAAATTGAAATCGCCGTGCGCAAATATGGCGTGCCGCACGCGTTTTCGCCCGCCTGCTTGGCACTGGCGCAGGCCTTGCCTGACCATGTCCGTGCCCAAGACAAAAAGCAGCGCGTCGATTTGACCGACGTTCCGCTGGTCACCATCGACGGCGAAGATGCGCGCGACTTTGACGATGCGGTGTATTGCGAGCCGGCCAAAGTCGGGCGCGCCAAGGGCTGGCGTTTGCTGGTGGCGATTGCTGACGTTAGCCACTATGTGCAGACCGGCAGCGCGATTGATGTCGATGCCTACGACCGCGCTACCAGCGTGTATTTTCCGCGCCGCGTGATTCCGATGCTGCCCGAAAAACTCAGTAACGGCCTGTGCTCGCTCAACCCCGATGTCGAGCGCCTGTGCATGGTCTGCGACATGTTGGTTACCAGTACGGGCGAGGTACACGCCTACCAGTTCTATCCGGCGGTGATGCGCAGCCATGCCCGCATGACGTACACCGAAGTGGCGGCCATCTTGGGCAATACGCGCGGGCCAGAAGCTGCCAAACGCCAAGAGCGCGTGCCCGATTTGCTCAATTTGCATGACGTGTTTCGTGCGCTGTTGATTGCGCGCCAGGCACGCGGTGCGGTCGATTTTGAAACCACCGAAACACAAATCGTCTGCGACGACAGCGGTCGTATCGAAAAAATCGTGGCGCGCACGCGCAACGACGCGCACCGCCTGATTGAAGAAGCCATGCTGGCTGCCAACGTCTGTAGCGCCGACTTTATTGCCCAAGGTAAGCAGCACGGCCTGTACCGCGTACACGAAGGCCCCACGGCAGAAAAGCAGGACATTCTGCGCACCTACCTGAAAGCTATGGCCGTGGGCCTGACCATCAGCGAGAACCCGCGACCGGCCGAATACCAAGCCATTGCCGAGGCCACCAAAGACCGCCCCGATGCCCAGCAAATCCACACCATGCTGCTGCGCTCGATGCAGCAGGCCATCTATACGCCCGAAAACAACGGCCACTTTGGCTTGGCGTTTGATGCTTACACGCACTTCACCAGCCCGATTCGGCGCTACCCGGATTTGCTGGTACACCGCGTTATCAAAGCCATTTTGGGCAAGACCAAGTACCGTTTGCCGGCCTTGCCGCTGCCCGGCGAAGCCCACGCCAAGCTGGCCAAGCGCTTGGCTGCTCGCGTAGCGCCGCCCTTGGCGCCCGGCGAAAAACCGCGCAAAAAAGAAACCGGTGCGGCACTGGTCGAAACCCAGTCGTGGCAAGCCGCTGGCCTGCACTGCAGCGCCAACGAGCGCCGCGCCGACGAGGCCAGCCGCGATGTCGAGTCGTGGCTCAAGTGCAAATATATGCAGCAGCACTTGGGCGAAGAGTTCAATGGCAAGGTCAGCGCCATCACCAGCTTTGGTGTGTTTATCACCCTCGACGAGATGTATGTCGAAGGGCTGGTACACATCACCGAGCTGGGCGGTGAGTACTTCAAATTCGACGAAACACGCCAAGAATTGCGTGGCGAGCGCAGCGGTATGCGCTTTGCTTTGGGCACGCCGGTGCGGGTGCAGGTCAGCCGGGTTGATTTGGATGGCCGACGCATTGACTTTCGCCTTATCACCGAGGGCGACGCGCTGTCGCCACGCGGTGCCAAAGAGCGCAGCGGCGCACACGCTGCTGGCAAATCGACCGGTCAAGCGGCCGGTCAATCGCCAGGGGAACCGGCAGGTAGGCCTGCTGCGCGCAAGCCTTCGACGCAAAAAGCGGCCTTATTGAGCAAAGCGGTGACCAAAGCGGCGCCCGAGAAGAAAGCCAAAGAGCGCAAAAAACGCACCTGAGCACCTGACTGGGTGCCTGATAGGCATCTAAGGGAGTTAACAAAAAGAGCTTTTTAAGCTCTTTTTGCTATTAAAAATAGAGCTATAAGCGCTTGCTGCATAAGGGCTAGAGGCCGTTTTGGCTATAAATTGAGCTGTCCGGCGTGCTGCGCCAGCAAACTGGCGGTAAGTGCTTGTTGTGCCGGCCAGCCGTCGGCTGCCAAGCCATGGGCAAAAACGGCGCTGGTGGCGGCGTCAAAGGCGCTGGCGCTGTGCGCCGCCCAGCGCGCGCCGATCATGCCGGCCAGCACGTCACCGGTACCGGCACTGGCCAAGCGGGCGTTGCCAGTTGGGTTGATGTGGGGCGTTTGGCCCGGCGCGGCGACCACGGTGCCCGAGCCTTTCAGCACCACAACGCAGCCAAAGCGTTCGGCCAGTTGTTGCGCCGCCTGTAAACGCTGCGCTTGAACGTGTGCGGCGTTGATGTTGGCGTTGGTGGCGTTGGCGGTGTTGCTGCCCAGCAGGCGCGCGGCCTCTAGCGGGTGCGGCGTCAGAACGGTGGGTTGGCCGCGCTGCGCGCGCGTTTGCAGGGCTGTTTGCAAGGCGCTGTCTGCGGCGATGGCGTTGAGTGCGTCGGCATCCAGCACCAGTTGCGCCGCGCTTTGCAGTACCGGTGCCAGCACGGCGCGCACGGCGTCGCCGCCGCCGCAGCCGCACACCACAGTGGTGTGTTCTAGCTGCAAGGCGTCAAAGCGGCGCAGCATCAGCTCGGGCTGTAGCAGGTCTAGCGCCAGTTCGCCGCCGTCCAGCAGTGCCACCATGACCCGGCCTGCGCCGCTGTGCAAGGCGGCGCGGCCTGCCAGCAGGGCCGCGCCGGTCATGCCCAAGCCGCGTGCGTGCAAGCCTTCGCCGCCGATGACGGCTACGTCGCCATAACTGCCTTTGTGGCTGGCGTGGCTGCGCGGGGCGCAGGGTGCGGGCCCACTGAGCCAGGCGCTGGGCGCTTCGAGGGCGGGTGAACACCTCAGGTCGTCAAACCACACCGTGCCCGCAGCGTCGCGCCCGGCGCCGGTGAACAGGCCGGGTTTGAGCGTCAGCAGGCTCAGGGTGTGGCGTGCGCCCCGGTTTGGGCTGTGCTGAGTGGGCTCGGGTGCCAAGTCGGTGGCGTATTGGCCGCTGTCGCCGTCTAAGCCGCTGGGCAGGTCGACGGCCAGCACGGTGGCGGGGCTGCAGTGCAGGGCTTGCAACAGTTGCTGTAGGGGGCCGTTAGATGGGCGACTGTGGGCCGATAAACCAAGGCCTAGCAGCGCGTCAATGCACAGGTCGGCAGCATCCAAATTTGCCGGGGCGCGGTCGGCAAACTGCACCCCGGCGTGGCGAGCGCGCAGCCAAGATTGGTGCGTGTCTGCCGGTGCGCGCTCTGGTTGGCCCAGCCAAGTGACGACCACGCGCACGCCGGGGCGTTGCAGGTGCAGGGCGGCTTCCAGGCCGTCACCGCCGTTGTTGCCGGGGCCGCAGGCGATCCAAATGGTGCGGGCGTGTGGTGCCACGGCCCGTGCCAAGCGCGCCACAGCCTCGCCAGCGCGCTGCATCAACGTGTGGGCGGGCAGTTGCGCGGCGGCGCGGCGTTCGATGCGCTGCGTGGCAGCGCTGCCATACAGCGGGTAAGACTGGGTTGTTTGTACGCGCTGCATGGTCGCCAAAAGGGCTGCTGCTGGGCGGCTACTTACAGCCTGTGCGTGACGATTTTGAAGTCTGGGTCTTCGGCGTAAGACTTGATGCTAAAGCCCAAGCGGCGCATCAGTTTGAGCATATCGGGGTTGTTGGCCAGTACCAGGCCGTCGATTTCGCTCAAACCCTTGTCGCGCGCCACGTCCATGATGCTGAGCATCAGCCGCGAACCCAGTCCTTTGCCGTTGAAGTCGTCGGAGACCACCAAGGCGAACTCGCAGCTGGAGCTGTCGGGGTTGGTGACGTAGCGCGAAACGCCCACCATGCGCTCGGTCTCGACGATATGGCCGTCGGCGTCGGCGCTGCGCTGCTTGACGATGGCGACCAACGCCATTTCGCGGTCGTAGTCGATCAGCGTAAAACGCGCCAACATCGACGGTGGCAACTCGGCCATCGACGAAACAAAGCGGTAGTAGCGGCTTTGCGGCGACAGGCTTTGCACCAGCGCTTGCAGCATATGGGCGTCGCCGGGGTGGATGGGGCGAATGGTGTATTCGCCGCCGCCGCTCAGGGGCCAGACCTGCTCGTAGCGCGCTGGGTAGGGCAAGATGGCCAAGTGGTTGTAGCGGTGACTGCCCCGGCCACTGGCAGTTTGCGGCGCGTGTTTGATGGCGATGCGTGCATCGACGGCCACCGCACCAAATTCGTCCACGATGATGGGGTTGATGTCCATCTCGCGCAGCTGGGGCAGCTCGCAGGCCATTTCTGAGACGCGCAGCAAAATTTCGTCCAAAGCGTCGCCGTTGGTGGCGTTGGCACCGCGCCAAGCGCCCAAGGTGGTGGCCACGCGCGAGCGTTCAATCAGGCTGTGGGCCAAAAATTTATTCAGTGGCGGCAGCTCCATTGCTTTGTCGTTGATCAGCTCGATCATGGTGCCGCCAGCGCCAAAAGAGATGACTGGGCCAAACGGGTCGTCGGCCACCAGACCAATGCAAATTTCGCGTCCCCGGCGGGTCCGGGCCATGACTTGCACCGTTACGCCGTTGATGCGCGCGTTGGGTTGCAGGCGCGAGACGCGCTGCACCATGTCGGTGTAGGTGTCACGCGCAGAGGCACCGTTCATGATGTTCAACGCCACGCCGCCGACGTCGGACTTGTGGGTGATGTCGGGCGAGTCGATTTTTAGCGCCACCGGAAAGCCCATCTGGGTAGCAATCATCATCGCTTCGTGGGCACTGCGCGCCAAAATGGTTTGCGTGACGGGGATGTGGAACGCTGCCAGCAGCGTTTTCGACTCCATCTCGGTCAGGATGTTGCGTCGCTCGGCCAGTGCGCTCTCAATCACTAAGCGCGCGCCCTCGATGTCGGGTTTGGCCAGCGACGACAGCGGCGGCGGTGTTTGTTGCAGCAACTGCTGGTTTTGGTAGAACGAGGCGATATTGCCAAACGCGCCCACCGCCGCTTCCGGGGTGCGAAAGGTGGGGATGTTGGCCGCTTTGAGCGTACTGCGCCCAGTGGCCACCGTGGCATCACCCATCCAGCAGGTCAGCAAAGGCTTGCCCATGCGTTGTTTGGCAGTGGCCAGTGCATGGGCCACGGCGTCGGGGTCGGTGCCGGGGCGGGGCGAGTAGATGGCCAGCACGCCATCGATTTGGCGGTCTTTGTCAGCCGCTTCGATGGCGGCTTGGTAGTCCTCAGGGGTGGCGTGCTCGGACAGGTCAATCAAGTCGGTCAGCGAGGCCAGCGGTGACAGCTGCGGCTGCAAAGCATTGATCGATTCGGGCGAGAGGCGGCCCAGTTCCAGCGAGATTTCATTGACCCAATCGGCTGCCAGCACGCCGGGGCCGCCGCCGTTGGCAATGATGCCCAAGCGCCGGCCGACCGGGCGGTAGCGCGAGGCCAAGCATTTAGCGGCAGAAAACAGCTCGACAAACGAATGCACGCGCACCGCACCGGCGCGGCGCAGGGCGGCATCAAACACATCGTCGCTGCCGACGATGGTGCCGCTGTGGGTTTGCGCGGCCACGTTGCCAGCGGGCTTGCGCCCAGCTTTGAGGACGACCACCGGCTTGGCATTGGCCGCCGAACGCAGCGCGCTCATGAAGTTGCGCACATTGCTGATGCCCTCCATGTAGACCACGATGCTTTGGGTTTGGCGGTCGTGCGCCAAAAAGTCCAGCACTTGGGCCAAGCCCAGCGAGGTGTTGGGGCCCAAGGAGACAACAGAAGAAAAGCCGACACCGTTGCTGCTGGCCCAGTCAAGAATGGCCGAGGTCAGCGCGCCCGATTGCGATACCAGTGCCAGCGGGCCGGGCTGGGCCAGCGGGCCGGCAATGCTGGCGTTAAGTTGCAGCAGTGGGCGTTGCAAGCCCAAGCAGTTGGGGCCGAGCAGGTGGATGTTTTCGCGCAGGGCGATTTTTTTCAGCTCGGCGGCTTCTTCGGGGGTGGTGCCGTTAGAGATGATCAGGGCCGAGTGGCAATTCATGCGCGCGGCCAATTCCAGCGTGTTGGCGACTTCGGCGGGTGGCTGCGCAATGATGGCCAAGTCGGCCTTGATTTGCGCCAAATCGGCCAGCGTGCCACTGGCGCGGGTGCTTAAAAACTGAATGGTGCCTTTGAATTGCTGAGCACGCAAAGTCTCGTGCAGCATTGCCGCTTGGGGCGTTTGCGTGGACGGGTCATCGTGCTCGCCGGCGAAGACGACGATGGATTGCGGGGTAAAAAGCTTGGTTAGATAGTGTTGGTCCATGGTGTTTCCAAGGTGGTTCGATACGGGCTGTGTGCAGTGTGTGTGCCGCTAAAAAACGCCATTGCATCAACGCCATCGCAGAGGCCTTTGAGAGGCACGAAACGACAAGCCGAGGCACATTCGCATCCCGCACTGTAGCCAGTCTTGGCGCGGGCGCGCCAACTTGCATTGACTTTTTGTGTGGCAGCAGCGGGTTGTCTGGGCGCGGTCTTAAAAGCGCTGTGCGTCCAAGCCTTCCAGGCTGATATCGGCCGATCGCCCAGCGATGGTGTCGGCCAAGGCGCGTGCGCTGCCGCAGGCCAAAGACCAGCCGCTGGCGCCGTGCCCCAAGTTCAACCACAGCCCGGGCAGGCCGCTGGCGCCGACCACCGGCGGGCCGTCTGGCAGCGATGGCCGGGCGCCGCGCCACTCTTGCACACTGCCTGAGAGCTGGGTGCCGCCCGGAAACCAGTCGCTGAGCACTTGGTACAGCCCGCGCAAGGTGCTGGGGTGGGTGGCTTTATCGCTGCGGCCCAATTCAGCGCCGCCTGAGACGCGCACGCGCTGCCCCAAGCGCGTGATGCTGACTTGGTGGCGCGCATCGATCACGGCGCTCAGCGGGGCGTGCAGCGCTTCGCGCAGCGGCGCGCTGATGGAGCAGCCGTACAGTGCCACCAGCGGCAGGCGCAGTCCCAGCGGCTGCAGCAAGGCGGTCGAGGCGACGCCCGCACACAGCACCACGGCATCAAAATGCTGCGCTGGTGCGGGGCCGCTGAGTTGCACGCTGGCCGGCGTGTGACCGATGCGCACCACGGTGGCGTTGAATTGAAATTGCACCCCCAGCTGCTGCGCGGCTTGGCGCAGCAACAGGGCAAATTGGCGGCAGTTGCCCGCTTCGCCGCTGGGCACGTGCAAGGCGCCCACCAAGGGCGTCTCAGTTGACAGCCCGGGCTCAATGCTGCGCGCGGTGGCAGCGTCGATTTCAATTGCTGGCGTACCCGCATCGCGCAGCGCTTGCACAGCGGGGCGCAAAGCGATGGCGTCGGCGGGGCTGCGCAGCAGCAGCAACAAGCCATCGCTGCGCTCAAACTGCAAGTCCAGCGTCTGGGTCAAGGTGTGCAGATGTTGGTGGCTATAGCGCGCCAGCCGCTCCAGCGCCACCAAGGGCGGCTGGGGCGCATGGCTATGGGCATAGGCGCGCGAGGCGCGGCGCCAGCGGCGCAGCCAAGCCAAGTCCAGCGCAGTGAGGGCGCGTCCGACGCGCAGCGTCGCTTGGCGGCCCCATACCGACAGCGCCTGCGATGCGCCCGGCGCGGCCCACGGCACCAAGGCGCCGGGGGCCAGCAGACCGCCGGGGGCAAAGCTGGCTTCTTCGGCGGCGGCGCTGCGCTGCTCAAACACGGTCACGCTGTGCCCATCACGGGCCAACTCATAGGCAGTGGTGACGCCGACAATGCCGGCGCCCACAATGGCAATATTCATTAATAAGAGTGTTTTTGGCCTCTAGCGCAATACAGGCGTGCGCTAGTAGCTATTGTTTTTGTAGTAATTGTGCGATCTTCAGGCCGACATTCAAAGCCGCATCATCGTGCAGTGTTGCCCGCTGCGGGTGCTGGAGGGTAGAGGGGTGGTGGGGATGTCGTTGCGCATCGATGTGCTAAAATCTTTCGGCTTTGCTGGACTGAAGTGGCTTTGGTGCAGTGCACCACAACACCAGTTTAAGCAAAGTAAATCGCAAACCAGCCCTATCAAGGTGTTGCTCGCCCTCTTAAAGGCGGCAATGAACGGGCTGGATTTTAGACCCAACCTTTAGAGAATTTTTATGTCCGTAACCATGCGCGAAATGCTTGAAGCCGGTGTCCACTTTGGCCACCAAACCCGTTTTTGGGATCCCAAGATGGCTCCCTACATCTTCGGTCACCGCAACAAGATTCACATCATCAACCTGGAAAAGTCGCTGCCGCTGCTCCAGGAAGCTACCAAGTTCATCAAGCAACTGACTGCCAATGGCGGCACCGTCATGATGGTTGGCACCAAGCGCCAAGCCCGTGACACCATTGCTGCTGAAGCTGCCCGCGCTGGCGTGCCCTTCGTCAACCAGCGTTGGTTGGGCGGCATGATGACCAACTTCAAAACCGTCAAGACTTCGATCAAACGCCTCAAAGACATGAAGACCCAGCAAGAAGCGGGTCTGGAGTCGCTGAGCAAAAAAGAACAACTGATGTTCACGCGCGAAATCGAGAAGCTCGAAAAAGACATCGGCGGCATCCAAGACATGGCTGCGCTGCCTGATGCCATCTTCGTCATCGACGTGGGTTTCCACAAAATTGCTGTGGCTGAAGCCAAAAAACTGGGCATCCCACTGATTGGCGTGGTCGACACCAACCACTCGCCCATCGGCATCAACTACGTCATTCCTGGCAACGACGACTCGGCCAAAGCGGTAGAGCTGTACGCCCGCGCTATCGCTGATGCCATCATCGAAGGCCGCAACAGCGCTGGCGCTGAAGTGGTAGCCGTAGCCCCCGTGGCTGAAGGTGCTGACGAGTTTGTCGAAGTGGTAGAAGCGCCAGAGACCACCGCCTAAGCACAGGCCGCGCGACCCATCGCGAAAAAAATCGGGGCTCTTTTGGCCCCCTTTTTTTATCTTGAATTGTCTTGATTTATTTTTTGAATCAATCGAACTGAATACGGAGAAACACACATGGCTGTAATTACCGCAAGCATGGTCGCCGAGCTGCGCGCCAAGACCGACGCCCCAATGATGGAATGCAAAAAGGCTTTGACTGAAGCCGAAGGCAATATGGACAAAGCCGAAGAGTTGCTGCGCGTCAAGCTCGGCAGCAAAGCTGGCAAGGCCGCTTCGCGCATCACGGCTGAAGGTGTGGTTGCCAGCAAGCTCAGCGCCGGCAAGGGTTCGCTGATTGAAGTGAACTGCGAAACCGACTTTGTCACCAAAAACGACAGTTTCTTGGCCTTGGTGCAAGCGGCTGCTGATTTGATCGCCGAACACAATCCGGCTGACATCGCCGCCCTGGGCGCCCTGCCCTACGAGCAAGACAGCTTTGGCCCAACGCTTGAAGACGTGCGCAAGGGCCTGATTGGCAAGATTGGCGAAAATATGTCGTTTCGCCGCTTCCAGTATTTTGGTGGCGCCAGCAAACTCGCTTCTTACTTGCACGGCACGCGCATTGGCGTAGTGGTCGAGTACGAAGGTGACGAAGTCGCTGCCAAAGACGTCGCCATGCACATTGCTGCCATGAAGCCCGTCGCCCTGACCAGTGCCGACGTGCCTGCCGATCTGATCGAAAAAGAGCGCTCAGTGGCAGCGGCCAAGGCCGCAGAAGACGCAGCCAAAGCCACCGCCGAAGGCAAGCCAGTGCAGTCCGACGAAATCGTTGCCAAGCGCATCGATGGCGGCGTGCAGAAGTACCTGAAAGAAGTGTCGCTGTTCAACCAGTCTTTCGTAAAGAATGACAAGCAAACCGTCGAGCAAATGCTCAAGGCCACTGGCACCACCGTCAAGGGCTTCACCCTGTACGTGGTCGGCGAAGGCATTGAGAAGAAGGTGGACGACTTTGCCGCTGAAGTGGCTGCACAGGTCGCCGCCGCTAAAGCCGGCGCCTGATAGCTGCTCGCTGACTTTTTTGCCCTCCATTCCACTGCCTTTTCTTTCCATCATTCCCGGAGAATTTCCCATGCCCATTGCAACACCAGCCTACAAGCGCATTTTGCTCAAGCTGTCTGGTGAGGCGCTGATGGGCGAGGACTCCTTTGGCATCAACCGCAACACGATTGTGCGGATGGTGGAAGAAATCGCTGAAATCACCCGCATGGGGGTTGAGGTGGCGGTGGTGATTGGCGGCGGCAATATTTTTCGCGGTGTCGCTGGCGGCGCGGTCGGTATGGAGCGCGCCACGGCCGACTACATGGGTATGTTGGCCACAGTGATGAACGCCTTGGCGCTGGCCGATGCTATGAACAAGCAAGGCCTGACCGCACGGGTCATGTCGGCTATTTCAATTGACCAAGTGGTTGAGCCCTATGTGCGCCCCAAAGCCTTGCAGTACCTCGAAGAGGGTAAGGTGGTGGTATTTGCTGGCGGTACCGGCAACCCGTTTTTCACCACCGACACCGCTGCGGCATTGCGCGGTGCTGAAATTGGCGCCGAGCTGGTGCTCAAGGCCACCAAAGTCGATGGTGTGTACACCGCCGATCCGTTCAAAGACGCGACTGCCACGCGTTACACCCAGCTCAGTTTCGACGAGGCGATGGCCGGTAACTTAGGGATCATGGATGCCACGGCATTTGCCCTGTGCCGTGACCAAAAGCTGCCTGTCAAGGTGTTCTCCATCATCAAACCCGGCGCGCTCAAGCGCGTGATCATGGGTGAAGATGAAGGTACGCTGGTTTACGCTTGAGGGAAAAAACATGACTGCCGATATCAAAACAAATATGGAAGCCAAGATGGATCAGTCCATCGTAGCGTTCAAAAATAATCTGCAACGCATCCGCACTGGCCGCCCCAGTCCGGCGATTTTGGACACCATCCATGTCGATTACTACGGCTCGATGGTGCCGCTGAGCCAAGTCGCCAACGTGCAACTGCTTGATGCCCGCACCCTGAGCGTGCAGCCGTGGGAAAAGAACATGGCCGCCAAAATTGAAAAGGCCATCCGCGAGAGCGAGCTGGGCCTGAACCCGGCCTCGATGGGCGACATCATCCGCGTGCCGATGCCGTCGATGAGCGAAGAGCGGCGCAAAGAAATGACCAAGCTGGCGCGCAACGAAGGCGAGTCGGCCAAGATTGCCGTGCGCAACCTGCGCCGCGATGCCAATGAGGCGGTCAAAAAGCTGGTCAAGGACAAGCTGGCCTCAGAAGACGACCAAAAGCGCGCCGAAGCCGACATCCAAAAAGTCACCGATAAGCACATCACTGCCATCGATTCGCTGGTGGTCGCCAAAGAGCAAGACATCATGGCCGTGTGAGGCGGTCGATGTTTGATGCTGTATTAACGATGTGTTGAATTCCCCTGCTGGCGTACCACGCCATATCGCCATCGTGATGGACGGCAATGGCCGCTGGGCCAAACGCCGTTTTTTGCCGCGTCTGGCGGGCCACAAGCAAGGCGTGACGGTGCTGCGTCACTGCACCCAGGCCTGCGCCGAGCGCGGTATTGCGGTGCTGACGGTGTTTGCGTTCTCCTCCGAAAACTGGAATCGGCCCAGCGACGAAGTCTCTGGCCTGATGGAGTTGCTGGCGCTGGCGCTGTCGCGCGAGGTGCCGCAACTGCGCAAAGACGGCGTGCGTCTGCACTTTGTGGGCAATCGCCAAGCGCTGTCAGACAAAGTGCGCGCTGGCCTAGAGCAGGCCGAAGCCGCCACCGCGCACAACACGCGCTTGGTGCTCAATGTGTGTTTTAACTACGGTGGCCGCTGGGATGTGGCCCAAGCCGCTGCCGGTTTGGCCGCGCGCGGCGAAGCTATCACCGAAGCCAGTCTGAACGCCGCTATGGCGCTGGCCCATGTGCCTGACCCTGATTTGTTGATTCGCACCGGCGGCGAAATGCGTCTGAGCAATTTTTTGCTGTGGCAGGCCGCTTACAGTGAGCTGGTGTTCAGCGATTGCCTCTGGC
The DNA here is from genome assembly GCA_017988165.1 of Giesbergeria sp. Taxonomy (GTDB): domain Bacteria; phylum Pseudomonadota; class Gammaproteobacteria; order Burkholderiales; family Burkholderiaceae_C; genus Simplicispira. The sequence goes on from JAGNSH010000003.1 coordinate 22,226, forward strand.
CTGAATTTGATGCGGCGGCGCTGGACGCAGCGATTGCCGTCTACCAAGCCCGTGAACGCCGTTTTGGCAAAACCTCTGAGCAAATTGCGCCTGCACACTCGGATGCGGCGCGTGCCTGAAAGGCTTTTATGCTGAAACAGCGTGTCATCACCGCTTTGGTGCTGCTGGCCATTTTGTTGCCGGCTTTGTTTTATCCCTCGCCTGTGCCTTTTGCCATCGTCGTGCTGGTGCTGATGGCCGCCGGCGCTTGGGAGTGGGGGCGGCTCAACGGTTGGGGGCAGCTTGGCTCGCTGGCGCTGGGCGCAGTCTGCGTGTTGCTGTGCGGCGCCAGTGCTGGGCTGGGTTGGTTAGATCGCCCGTTGACCAGCGTCTGGGTCGTTGGCGGCGCGGTGTGGGTGCTGGGCGGCGCGGCTTTGCTGCGCGCTGGTGTGCTCGGTTGGCCGCGTGTGCCGGCTGCCGTGCGGCTGGTGGTGGGCGTGTTGGCGCTGTGGCTGGCGTGGCTGGCGGTGGTGCAAGCGCGCATGGTCGGTATCAATTTTTTGCTGTCGGTGCTGGCGCTGGTTTGGGCAGCCGACATCAGCGCCTACTTTGCCGGGCGCGCCTTTGGCCTGCGCTTTACCAAAAACAAATTGGCGCCAGCCATTAGCCCCGGCAAAAGCTGGGAAGGCGTGTGGGGCGGTGCTGTCGGCGTGCTGCTGCTGGCGCTGGTCTGGGTGGCGATAGACGCGGGCGGCTACACCAGCGTGCCGAGTTTTTATACCGTGCTGGCGCGCCAAGGCTGGTGGCTGTTGCTGCTGGCGGCGCTGTTTATGACAGCGATGAGCGTCGCCGGCGACTTGATTGAATCGCTCATCAAGCGCAGCGCTGGCGTCAAAGACAGCAGCCATTTGTTGCCCGGCCACGGTGGGGTGCTGGACCGCGTCGATGCCTTGCTGCCGACCTTGCCGCTGGCGCTGATGCTTTACTCCTTGGTATCTCCATGAAACAACGGCTGACGGTTTTAGGTTCCACCGGCTCCATCGGTGTCAGTACGCTGGATGTGGTGGCGCGCCACCCAGAGCGCTTTGAGGTCTTCGCCCTCAGCGCCGCCACGCAAGTGGATGCTTTGCTGGCGCAATGCGCGCAGTTCAAGCCGCGCTACGTGGTGATGGCCAGCGATGCCCACGCAGCGCTGCTAGAAGAAAAAATACAGTCAAATGGCCTTCAAACCCAAGTAATACGTGCGCTAGCAGCTCTCGAAACAATAGCATCACACCCCGAGGTCGACACGGTGATGGGTGCGATTGTCGGTGCGGCTGGCTTGGCACCGTGCCTGGCAGCGGCGCGCGCTGGCAAGCGCCTGCTGTTAGCCAATAAAGAAGCGCTGGTGGTCGGCGGCGAGTTGTTTATGCAGGCGGTGCGCGACGGCGGTGCCACGCTGCTGCCGATTGACAGCGAGCATTCGGCCATTTTTCAATCGCTGCCCGAAGACCCCAGCACCTGGGCGCAGCGCGTTGACAAAATAATTTTGACCGCCTCGGGCGGGCCGTTTCGCCAGCGTGCGCCCGAGACCCTGCGCCGCGTCACGCCCAGCGAGGCCTGCGCACATCCCAATTGGGTGATGGGGCGCAAAATTTCTATCGACTCGGCCACCATGATGAACAAAGCGCTCGAAGTCATCGAGGCGTGCTATTTGTTTGGCTTGGCGCCGGACAAGCTGGACGTGGTGATCCACCCGCAAAGCGTCATCCATTCGATGGTGCAGTACCACGACACCTCGGTGGTGGCGCAACTGGGCACGCCTGATATGCGCGTGCCGATTGCTTACGGCTTGGCGTGGCCCGATCGAGTGCCTTCTGGGGCTGCAGCCCTTGATTTTCATGCGCTCAGTGCTATGACTTTTGAAGCGATTGACGACCACGGCCATCCCGAGCGCTTCCCCGGTTTGCGCTTGGCGTGGGAAGCGCTGGCCGCGCCGACCGGCACCACGGCGGTGCTCAATGCTGCCAACGAGGTGGCGGTGGCGGCGTTTTTAGATCAGCGCATCCGTTTTGATCAAATTCATGCGGTGAATGTGGCAACTTTGACGGCAGTACTGCCCTCCAATCCCGATTCACTCGAAGCCCTGCTAGCGCTGGATGCCAGCGCGCGTGCCTTTGCCCAGCGCAGCGCCGCTGGCATGGCCGCCTGAGGTCTGAGTGCTGTTTTTGTTTCTGGAGTCCCTACCATGCTGACCATCGTTGCTTTTGTCGTGGCGTTGGGCATTTTGATTGCCGTACACGAATACGGCCACTACCGCGTGGCGGTGGCGTGCGGTGTCAAGGTGTTGCGCTTTTCGGTCGGCTTTGGCTACCCGCTGCTGCGCTGGCAGCCTAAGGGCTCGCCGACAGAATTTGTCTTGGGCGCCTTTCCGCTGGGCGGCTATGTGCGCATGCTCGACGAGCGCGAAGCGCCGGTGCCCGAGCACGAGCGCCACTTGGCCTTTAATACCCAGCCGCTGCGCGCGCGTGCTGCTATCGTCGCCGCTGGGCCGGTAGCCAATTTGCTGCTGGCCATCTTGCTCTATGCCAGCGTCAATTGGATGGGTATGCAAGAGCCGATGGCTTATTTGGCGCGCCCGGTGCAGGGCTCCATTGCTGAATCGGCCGGTTTGCAGGGCGGCGAGCTGGTGCGCAATGCCGCCTTGGGTGACGACGAAATACGCCCAGTGCGTTCATTTGACGATTTGCGCTGGATGCTGACGCGCGGTGCGCTCGATTCGATGTCGGTGCGGCTGGAGCTGGAGGCCACGCCCGGCGCCTCGCTGCGCACCGTGGTGCTACCGCTGGAGCAAATCGACGCCAGCCAAGCCGATGCACAGCTGCTGCACAAAGTGGGCTTGATTGGGCCGTGGACACGCCCGGTGATTGGTGAACTGACCGAAGGCGGCGCCGGCGAGCGTGCCGGTCTGCATAGCGGTGACGTGGTGCTGAAGGTGGGCACAGTCGATGTCCACGATGGCCAGCAACTGCGCGCCCTGATCCGCGCCTCGGTGCGCACGGACAAAGACGGTACGCAAGCCATCAGCCAGCCATGGCGCCTTGAGCGCGCGGGCCGCACCGTCACGCTGGACGTGGTGCCCGATGTGCATACCGATGCCAGCGCCAGCGTAGGCCGCATTGGCGCTTTTGTCGGCGAGCCGCCCAAATTCACCACGGTGCAATACGGGCCGGTCGAAGGCTTGTGGAATGGCGTCACACGCACTTGGGAGGTGTCGGTGCTGTCACTGCGCATGATGGGGCGCATGGTGATTGGCGAGGCTTCGCTGAAAAACCTGAGCGGCCCGCTGACGATTGCCGACTACGCCGGTCGCTCGGCCAGCATGGGTTTGACGCAATATTTGGTATTTTTGGCGCTGATCAGCGTCAGCTTAGGCGTGCTCAACCTGTTGCCGCTGCCGGTCTTGGACGGTGGGCACCTGATGTATTATCTTTGGGAGGGCATCACCGGCAAAAGTCCGTCTGATGTCTGGATGGAGCGCTTGCAGCGCGGTGGCATTGCGGTGCTGCTGCTCATGATGTCCATCGCCATGTTCAACGATATCACCCGGCTTTTTGGCTAACCTTTTGCCCACCGTGCTTGCAACGGCGGCACCCGCTTCACTCATGAAAAAAAACATCCAACGCTTTGGCGTGCGCACTGCGTGTGCCGTTGCCGCTATGATTTTTGCTGCCCAAGCCGCCTGGGCACTGGAACCTTTTAAGGTGCAGGATATTCGTGTCGAGGGCCTGCAGCGCGTCGAGCCCGGCACTATTTTTGCCTCGATGCCGATGCGCGTTGGTGACGACTACAACGACGAAAAAGGCGCAGCGGCCATCCGTGCTTTGTTTGCGTTGGGGCTGTTCAAGGACGTGCGCCTAGAAGCCAATGGCAACGTGCTGGTGGTGGTGGTGCAAGAGCGCCCAACCATTGCCGATGTTGACTTTGCCGGCTCGCGCGAGTTCGATAAAGACGCGCTCAAGAAAAGTATGCGCGACATTGGCCTGACCGATGGCCGCCCGTTTGACAAAGCGCTGGCCGATCGCGCCGAGCAAGAACTCAAGCGCCAGTACCTGAACAAAAGCTTTTACGCCGCCGACGTCGTCACCACGGTGACGCCGATTGAGCGCAACCGCGTCAACCTGACCTTTACGGTGATTGAGGGCGCGCCAGCGCGCATCAACGAAATTCGCATCGTTGGCAACAAGGCCTTCAGCGAATCGACCCTCAAAGGCTTGCTGGAGCAAGATACTGGCGGCTGGTTGAGCTGGTACACCAAGTCCGACCGCTACGCCCGCTCCAAGCTCAATGCCGACTTGGAAACCCTGCGCTCTTACTATTTGCAGCGCGGCTACTTAGAGTTTCGCATCGACTCGACCCAAGTGGCCATTTCGCCAGACAAAGAAGGCATCTCCGTCACTGTGAATGTGAGCGAAGGTGAGCGCTATGTGGTCTCGGGCGTGCAGCTTGAAGGCAACTACTTGGAGCGCGAAGACGAATTCAAGTCGCTGGTCAAAATTGTCCCGGGCGAGCCCTATAACGCCGATCAGGTGGCAGAAACCACCAAAGCTTTCTCCGATCACTTCAGTAATTTTGGCTTTGCCTTTGCCCGTGTCGAGGCGGTGCCTGAAATCGATCGCCCTAATAACCGCGTGAATTTGGTGGTACAGGCTGAGCCAAGCCGGCGCGCTTATGTGCGCCGCATCAACGTCGCCGGCAACAACCGCACCCGTGACGAAGTGGTGCGGCGCGAATTTCGCCAGTTTGAAGCCTCGTGGTATGACGGCGACAAAATTAAACTCTCGCGCGACCGCGTAGACCGCTTAGGCTACTTCACCGATGTGAATGTGGAGACGCAAGAGGTGCCGGGCGCGCCTGATCAGGTCGATTTACTCATCACCGTGGCAGAAAAACCCACCGGATCGTTGCAATTGGGCGCTGGTTTTTCGAGTGCTGAAAAGGTCTCCCTGTCGTTTGCCATCAAGCAAGAAAATGCTTTTGGCTCGGGCAACTATTTGGGGGTAGAGGTCAACACCAGCAAATACCGCCGCACTTTGGTGTTTAGCACCACCAATCCGTATTTCACTGCCGACGGCGTCTCGCGCACCCTTGATGTGTACTACCGCACCGACAAGCCTTACGAAGACCAAGGCGGCAATTACGAGTTGGTCACCAAAGGCGCCAGCATTCGCTTTGGTGTGCCGTTCAGCGAAACCGACACCGTGTTCTTTGGTGGCGGTATGGAGCAAATTGCCATCAAGCCGGGCACCAACATCCCGGCGGCATATTTGAACTATGCCGACCGTTTTGGCTACAACAGCACTGCCGTGCCGCTGACCATTGGCTGGTCGCGCGACAACCGTGACAGCGCGCTGGCTCCCAACTCTGGGCGCTACCAGCGGTTTAACTCCGAATGGTCGGTGGCAGGCGACGCCCGCTATGTGCGCGCCAATTACCAGTACCAGCAATATGTACCGCTGAACAAAAAATTCACCTTGGCCTTTAACGGCGAACTGGGTTTGGGCAAGGCGATGAACAATCGTCCCTTCCCGGTGTTCAAGAACTTTTATTCGGGTGGCTTGGGTTCGGTGCGTGGCTTTGACCAAGGCACTTTGGGCCCGCGCGACGTAACCGGCGCATCGCTGGGCGGCCCGAAAAAAGTCACCCTCAATGCCGAATTGATGGCGCCGTTTCCGGGCGCTGGCAACGACCGCACGCTGCGGGTGTTTACCTTTGTTGACGTCGGCAACGTCTATGGTGATGGCGAGAAAATAAGCTTCAGTGAAATGCGCGCTTCGGCGGGTGTGGGCTTGAGCTGGATTTCCCCGCTGGGCCCGCTGCGTATTGCCTTTGCGCAGCCCATACGCAAGTTTGCCGGCGATAGAATCCAAAAACTGCAATTCCAGATCGGAACCTCTTTCTAATGAAATCCTTTTCACGCCATTTCCCCTTGGCCCTTTTGTTGGGTTCTTTGGTTGCCGCAGTGCCGGCTTACGCTGAAGAATTCAGGGCTGGTTTTGTTAACACCGACCGCATCTTCCGCGAAGCCAACACCGCCAAAGCGGCGCAGGCCAAGCTGGAGCAAGAGTTTTCGCGCCGCGAAAAAGAGCTGGTCGATATGGGCACCACGCTCAAAACAGCCACCGAAAAATTTGAGCGCGACGCGCCGACTTTGGCCGAGAGCCAGCGCTCGACACGCCAGCGCCAGTTGGTCGATCAAGACCGCGACTTTCAGCGCAAGCGCCGCGAGTTCCAAGAGGACTTGAACGCGCGTAAAAACGAAGAGCTCGGCCAAGTGCTTGAGCGCGCAAACAAGGTGGTCAAGCAAGTCGCCGAAGCTGAAAAGTACGACGTGATTTTGCAAGAGGCGGTCTACATCAACCCCAAGCACGACATCACCGACAAGGTGCTCAAGGCCTTGAATGCTGCGCCAGCCAAATAAGCGCTGGCAGTCTTTGCACCACCCCTGCCGTGTGAGGCCAGGGTGAGCCTGCGTCTTGCGCAGTGGATTGCTGCGCTGGGCGGAACTCTTGAAGGTGATGCGGCGCAGATCATTGAAGGTCTGGCACCGCTAGAAAGCGCAGGCCCCCAAGACCTGAGTTTTTTGAGTAATCCGCGCTACCAGCAGCAACTGGCCGCCTCGCAGGCGGCCTGTGTCATTGTGGCGCCGGCCCAGCGAGAGGCGGCGCTGGCACGCGGTGCGTGCATCGTCGCTGACGACCCGTATGTGTACTTTGCGCGCGCCACCCAGCTCTGGAAGCAACACCACCGCCCGCCCGTTAACGCGGGCATACACCCCAGTGCCGTGGTCGATGCCACTGCCACAGTAGACCCCAGCGCCTCGATTGGGCCACTGTGCGTGGTCGAGCGCGGCGCGCATATTGGCGCAGGCACGGTGCTCAAATCGCGCGTCACCGTCGGTGAAAACTGCCGCATTGGCGCGCGCTGCATCCTGCATTCTGGGGTGGTGATTGGCGCTGATGGCTTTGGCTTTGCCCAGCACCAAGGTGCGTGGGTCAAGATTGAACAGCTCGGCGCGGTGCGCATTGGCGACGATGTAGAAATTGGCGCTAACACCTGCGTTGACCGGGGCGCACTGCAAGACACGGTGATTGAAGACGGCGTCAAGCTGGACAACTTGGTGCAAATTGGCCACAACGTGCGCGTTGGGCGCCACAGCGCCATGGCCGGCTGCGTCGGCGTGGCCGGCAGTGCCCAGATTGGCGCGCATTGCACGCTGGGCGGCGGCGCCATTGTGCTGGGCCATTTGGCGATGGCTGACCACGTACATATTTCAGCGGCGACGGTGGTGACGCGCTCGCTCCCCCGGCCGGGGCATTACACCGGTATGTTTCCCATCGACGACAATGCGCGCTGGGAAAAAAACGCTGCCACCCTCAAACAATTGCACAGTTTGCGTGAGCGCATCAAGGCGCTGGAACAGTCTATTAAAGCTAACCAAGCGAACGCAGCATGAACGGAAGAACAATTCGATGATGGATATCCACGCAATTCTCAAGCAGCTACCGCACCGCTATCCCTTTTTGCTAGTGGACAAGGTCCTTGAGCTGGAGCGCAACACCCGCATCAAGGCGATCAAAAACGTCACCTTCAACGAACCCTATTTCATGGGGCACTTTCCGGGCCACCCGGTGATGCCGGGTGTGTTGATTTTGGAAGCGCTGGCCCAAGCCGCCGGTTTACTGGCCTTTGACGCCATGGGCAAAGTGCCCGACGAAAACAATATTTATTACTTTGTCGGCATCGACGGTGCGCGCTTTAAGCGCCCAGTTGAGCCCGGCGACCAGCTGGTGCTGTCGGTCACCATCGACCGCGTGCGCGGTGGCATTTGGAAGTTCAAGGGCGTCGCCAGCGTGCTGGACGAGGTCGCTTGCGAAGCCGAGCTGATGTGTACCATGCGCAACGTGAGCGGCGCCAAAGCCGATTAATCTGTAGTTCGCTGTGAGCCTGATTCACCCTACCGCCCTGATTGCCGAGGGCGCCCGCCTAGACCCTTCAGTGTGCGTGGGGCCTTATGCCGTGATTGGCCCTGATGTGGCCATCGGCGCGGGCACCAGCATCGGCGCGCACTGCGTGCTGGAGGGCCACACCTGCATTGGCCAAGACAACCGCATTTTTCAGTTCGCCTCGCTCGGTGGTGCGCCGCAGGACAAAAAATATGCCGGTGAGCCAACGCGCCTGGTGATAGGCAATCGCAACACCATCCGCGAGTTTTGCACCTTCAACACCGGCACCACGCAAGACGAGGGCGTGACGCGCATTGGCGACGACAACTGGGTGATGGCCTACGTCCACATTGCGCACGATTGCGTGGTGGGCAACCAAACCATCTTGGCCAACAACGCCACCTTGGCCGGCCACGTACGGGTGGGCGACTACGCCATCATTGGCGGCTTGACCGGCATCCACCAATTCACCCACGTCGGCGCGCACGTGATGGCCGGTTTTGCCAGCCATATTTCGCAAGATGTGCCGCCGTTCATGATGGTCGATGGCAACCCGCTGGCGGTGCGTGGCTTGAACCTTGAAGGTCTGCGCCGACGCGGCTTTTCGCCCGAGCGCCTCAGCGCTATCAAACAAATGCACCGCCTGTTGTACCGCCAAGGCCTGACCTTGGACGCCGCCCGCAGCGCCATTGCCGCACTGCCTGAGCAGCACCCACAGGCCGCTACCGATATTGCCGCCATGCTGGCTTTTTTGAACACCTCCGCGCGCGGCATTGCGCGCTGACGCCATGACCCAGACCCCTCCCCGCGTTGCGATGGTGGCGGGCGAAACCTCGGGCGATCTGCTCGCCGGTTTGCTGCTCGATGGGCTGAAAAATGCTTGGCCTGACCTATCTGCCCACGGCATTGGCGGCGCGCAGATGGCGCAGCGCGGTTTTGACGCCTGGTGGCCGAGCGAAAAGCTGGCCGTACACGGCTACAGCTTTGAAGTGCTGCGCCGCCTGCGCGAGATCATCGGCATCCGCAAACAACTGCGCGCGCGCTTGCTGGCCGACAAGCCCGATGTGTTTATTGGCGTCGATGCGCCCGATTTCAACTTGGGTCTGGAGGCCGATTTGCGCGCAGCTGGCGTCAAAACCGTGCATTTTGTCTGCCCATCGATTTGGGCGTGGCGCGCCGATCGCATCGAAAAAATCCGCCGCAGCGCCGATCATGTGCTGTGCATCTTTCCGTTTGAGCCCGAGCTGCTGGCGCGCCACGGCATTGCCGCCACCTACGTTGGCCATCCGCTGGCCGCCGTCATCCCGATGCAGCCAGACCGCGCAGCGGCCCGTGCCCAGCTGGGCTTGGCGCCCGATGCCCCAGTGCTGGCAATTTTGCCCGGCAGCCGGCGCGCCGAGGTGCAATACATCACTTTAGGGTTCTTTCAGGCTGCAGCCCTTATCAGGCAAGCGCTTCCAGCTATCAAAATAGTAGTTCCTGCGGTGCCCGCACTGAAAGCGCGCATTGAACACATCGCCCAGCAATGCGGTTTGGGCGACGCGCTGCAAGTGGTGGCGGGTCAGTCGCACACCGCGCTGGCCGCGTGCGATGTGACGCTGATTGCCAGCGGCACCGCCACGCTGGAAGCGGCGCTGTTCAAGCGCCCGATGGTGATTGGCTACCGGATGCACGCCCTGAGCTGGCGCTTGATGCGGCGCAAGCAATTGCAGCCGTGGGTCGGCCTGCCCAATATTTTGTGCGGCGAGTTTGTCGTGCCCGAGCTGATCCAAGACGCCGCCACGCCGCCAGCGCTGGCCGCCGCCGTGCTGCAGTGGTTTGACGCCCGCCACAGCGACCCGCAGCGCATCACGGCGCTAGAGCAGCGTTTTACGGCGCTGCACCACAGTCTGCTGCGCAACACCCCCCAATTAGCTGCCGATGCCATCCGCCAAGTTGTTAATGACTGAACAGCACTGCCTAGCATGGCATCCACCCGGTCTGATGGCCGGGGTGGACGAGGCTGGCCGTGGGCCGCTGGCTGGGCCGGTGGTGGCAGCGGCGGTTATCTTGGATGATTTGCGCCCGATTGCCGGTCTGGCCGACTCCAAAAAACTCACTGCCGCACGGCGTGAAGCGCTGTTTGACGAAATCCGTGCCAAGGCGCTGTGTTGCAGCATTGCCGAGGCCAGTGTCGAAGAAATCGACCGCCTCAACATCCTGCAAGCCACGCTGCTGGCGATGCGCCGCGCCGTGCTGGGGCTGCGCCTCAAGCCGGTGATGGTGTTGGTCGATGGCAACCGCCTGCCGCTGCTGGACGTGCAGGCCGAGGCCATCGTCAAAGGCGATGCGCTGGTGCCAGCGATTTCGGCCGCGTCGATTTTGGCCAAGGTCTACCGCGACCGCTGGTGCGCGCAGGTCGACGCCGACTACCCCGACTACGGCTTTGCCGGCCACAAGGGCTATGGCACGGCCGCGCATTTGGCGGCGCTGCGTGAATATGGCGCTACCCCCTTGCACCGTGCTTCGTTCGCTCCCGTGGCGGCGCAACTGTTGCTGCGCCCCATCCACTCTGCCTGACCGCATGACCTCCTCTGCCATCACCCATATCCAGTCGCGCGACAACACTTGCGTCAAAGACCTGCGCCGCTTGGCGCAAGACAGCAGCGCCTACCGCAAGCAAGGCCGCGTCTGGCTGGAGGGCGATCACTTGTGCCGCGCCGCGCTGGCCCGGGGCTGGCAACCGGCAGTGGCGGTGTTTTCAGAGTCTTTTTGGCCTCTAGCGCCCGCCCAGTATGCGCAAGCAGCTATCAAAATAATAGTTTTGGCCGATGCGCTGTTTGCCGACATCAGCGGTCTGGAGTCGCCCTCGCAGATGGGCTATGTGATGGACTTGCCGGCTACGCCCGCGCTGCAGCCGACGATGGCCGCGGTGGTGCTTGACCGCGTGCAGGACGCCGGCAACGTCGGTTCGATTTTGCGCAGCGCTGCCGCTTTTGGTTTTGGCCAAGTGCTGGCGCTCAAGGGCACGGCGGCGCTGTGGGCGCCCAAGGTGCTGCGCGCTGGCATGGGCGCGCATTTTGGGCTGCGCTTGGTCGAAGGCCTGGAGCCCGAGGCGCTCGACGCCCTGCAAATGCCGCTCATCATCACCAGCTCGCACCAAGGCGCCTTGGTACAGCACCAGCGCCTGCCGTGGCCGTGTGCCTGGGCGCTGGGCCACGAGGGCCAAGGCGTGGGCGAGGCGGTGGCGGCGCGGGCGGCCTTGTCGGTGCGCATTGGCCAGCCGGGCGGTGAAGAGTCGCTCAACGTCGCGGCGGCGGCGGCCATCTGCCTGCACGCCAGCGCGGTGGCGGCAGCCCCCTTGCTTACACAAACTGACTGAGATTCGGGTTTTCCCGGAGTTGGGCGGCTGCAAAGAAAGAGCGGCTGGCTATAATGGGCGGCTTTTTCCGCATCCCCCTACGCCTAGCGCAGCTCCCAAGCCGACCCCCACAAAAGCTTTTGCCAGAGACTTGTCTCTAGCAACGCTGGGCGTAACCGTAACCAAACCGGAGTACCCAGTGCTTTTGTCTCTACAGGGAACCTTCCCGCCCGCCATCTTGGCGCTCGCAGACGGCACGGTCTTTATCGGCAATTCGATTGGTGCCACTGGCACCACCGTCGGCGAAGTGGTGTTTAACACCTCTATGACCGGCTACCAAGAAATCCTCACTGACCCCAGCTACTGCCAGCAGATCGTGACTCTCACGTATCCGCACATTGGCAACTACGGGGTCAATGCCGAGGACGTCGAATCCCATAAAGTCCAAGCCGCAGGTCTTGTCATCAAAGATTTGCCGTTGCTGGTCAGCAACTTTCGCTCCACCGAAACCTTGTCCGCCTATTTGGTGCGCGAGGGCACGGTGGCCATTGCCAACATCGACACCCGCCAGCTGACCCGCTTGCTGCGCAGCCAAGGCGCACAAAACGGCGCCATCGTCGGCCTAGCCGCTGGCGAAACCGTGACGCCAGAGCGCATTGCGCAAGCCATCGCCGCCGCGCAAGCTGCGCCGAGCATGGCCGGCCTGGATTTGGCCCAAGTGGTAACCACCGATAAGCCGTACGAATGGACTGAAACCGAATGGACGCTGGGCGAAGGCTACGGCCAGCAAACTGCGCCGCAGTTTCACGTCGTCGCCTATGACTTTGGCATCAAGCGCAACATTTTGCGGATGCTGGCCCAGCGCGGCTGCAAAGTCACCGTGGTGCCGGCGCAAACGCCAGCGGCTGAGGTGCTGGCACTGAAGCCCGATGGCGTATTTT
>JAGNSH010000173.1 GCA_017988165.1 Giesbergeria sp.
ACTTGTCGGTCACGTCCTTGCCCAAGCCCTCTTTGCGAAAGGTGCTGCCGGGAATGTCCAGCCGCTCGGTGCGCACAAAGGTTTTGCCGTCGGCCTCGAAATACTGCAGCTCAAAGCTGGCCATTTCAACGTCGTGGATCTTGCCGAGGTTGTGGTTCAGGCGCGTGACTTCCAGCCACTGGGCGTCGGGCGTCACCATGCGCCAGCTGGCCAGGTTGTCCAGCGCCGTGCCCCACAGCACGGCTTTTTTGCCGCCGGCGTTCATGGCGACGTTGCCGCCAACGCACGAGGCCTCGGCGCTGGTCGGATCGACGGCAAACACATAGCCCGCGCGCTCAGCAGCGTCGGCGACGCGCTGCGTCACCACGCCGGCTTCGGTCCAAACGGTAGCGACTTCGGCCTCGACACCGGGCAGGCGGCGCATTTCCACCTCGGTCATGGTTTCGAGTTTTTCGGTGTTGATGACTGCGCTGCGCCAGCTCAAAGGAATCGCGCCGCCGGTGTAGCCGGTGCCGCCGCCGCGGGGGATGATGGTCAGGCCCAAATCAATGCAGCCTTTGACCAGCGCGGCCATCTCGGCCTCGGTGTCGGGGGTCAGCACGACAAACGGGTATTCGACGCGCCAGTCGGTGGCGTCGGTGACGTGGCTGACGCGCGAGAGGCCGTCAAACTTGATGTTGTCTTTGGCGGTGCAGCGGCGCAGCAGGCGCTCAATGTCGCGGCGCAAGGTGGTGGCATAAACCAAGGTGGCATCGAACTCGGCCACCGCGCGCTGCACTGCCTGCACCAGTTCGCCCACGCGGCGGTCGCGCTCGGCATCCTGCGCCGGGGTGCGGCGTTTTTCGACTTCGGACAGGCGGTGGCGCAGCGCATCCACCAGTTGTTTGCGCCGCTCGGGGCTGTCCAGCAAGTCGTCTTGCAAATAGGGGTTGCGCTGCACCACCCAAATATCGCCCAGCACCTCGTAGAGCATCCGCGCCGAGCGGCCCGTGCGCCGCTCGCTGCGCAAACTGTTGAGCACGTCCCATGCGGGCATCCCCAGCAAGCGGATGACGATCTCGCGGTCAGAGAACGAGGTGTAGTTGTAAGGAATTTCGCGCAAACGGGCGGGCTCGGCAGCCTGCGCTTGCAGGGCGGCCAATGCAATCGGAACATTCATGGGGGTGCCTGGTGCGGGCGCCACGCGCCCAAAAGCCTTGGGGCGGTGATTTTAAGACAGGGGGCGCGCCTCAGCCGTCCTCCGCTGCGATGCCCCGGCGCTAACTCAGAACAACACGCGGCTGCGGATGGTGCCGCTGACCTGCGCCAGCTTTTCCAGCGCCACGTCAGACGAGGCGGCGTCCATGTCGATGACGACGTAGCCGACGGCCTCGTTGGTTTGCAGGTATTGGGCCGAGATGTTGACGTGGTTGTCGGCCAAGATGCGGTTGATTTCGGACAGCACGCCGGGCACGTTGCGGTGGATGTGCAGCAGGCGGTGCTTGCCGGGGTGGGCCGGCAGCGCCACTTCTGGAAAGTTGACCGACGAGGTCGAGGTGCCGTTGTCGCTGTACTTGACCAGCTTTTCTGCCACTTCGAGGCCAATGTTGGCCTGCGCTTCGATGGTCGAGCCGCCAATGTGCGGCGTCAAGATGACGTTGTCGAGGCCGCGCAGCGGCGAGAGGAATTCGTCTTTGTTGGTGCGCGGCTCCACCGGAAACACGTCGATGGCGGCGCCCAGCAGTTTTTTGTCGCGCAGCGCCTGGGCCAGCGGCTCAATTTCCACCACCGTGCCGCGGGCGGCGTTGATCAAGATGCCGCCGGGCTTCATGGCGGAAATTTCGGCGGCACCGATCATCCACTGCGTCGATGGCAGCTCGGGCACGTGCAGGCTGACGATGTCGCTTTGGCCCAGCAGCTCGTGCAGGTTATGTACTTGGCGCGCGTTGCCCAGTGGCAGTTTGCTGACCACGTCGTAAAAGGCCACCTGCATTCCCAGCCCTTCGGCCAGCACCGACAGCTGGGTGCCAATCGAGCCGTAGCCAACGATGCCCAGCGTTTTGCCGCGAATCTCATAAGCGTTGTCAGCCGACTTGAGCCAGCCGCCGCGGTGGGCCACGGCGTTTTTTTCGGGGATGCCGCGCAGCAGCAAGATGGCCTCGGCCAGCACCAGCTCGGCCACCGAGCGGGTGTTGGAGTAGGGCGCATTGAACACGGCAATGCCGCGCTCGCGGGCGGCGTTCAAGTCCACCTGGTTGGTGCCAATGCAAAAGCACCCCACGGCGACCAGCTTGGGCGCGCAGGCAAATACCTCCGCCGTCAGTTGGGTGCGCGAGCGGATGCCGACAAAGTGCACATCGGCCATTTTTTGCTTCAGTTCGTCTTCGGGCAGAGCGCCGGCCACGGTCTCGATGTGGGTGTAGCCGGCTTTGCGCAAAATATCCAAGGCCGAGGGGTGTACGCCCTCCAGCAATAAAAATTTAATTTTGCTTTTGTCCAATGAAGTTGCAGCCATAAAAATCCAATGAGTAAAAAATAAGAAAAGATAAGGGGCGCTGGTGTGGCCGTAAGCATGGTGCAACGCACAAAACCTTGCTATGGATGGTGCGATAACCCACCGACAACCCATAACCTGACATTTCTAAAAATCTTATGACAACTCCTGCCCCTTGGCCCTACCCGCGCTGGTTGGCCCACCGTGGTGCTGGCCACCTAGCGCCAGAAAACACCTTGGCCGCCTTTCGCCAAGGCGCCGCGCACGGCTATCGGATGTTTGAGTGCGACGTGAAACTCAGCAGCGATGGCGTGCCGTTTTTGCTGCACGACACCACGCTGGCGCGCACCACCAACGCAGCCAACCACCTGTCGGCCAACGCCAGCGCCATTGCTGGCGAGCACCACTGGGCCACGCTGGCGCAGTTGGACGCGGGCAGTTGGCATTCGCGCCAGTACGCGGGCGAGCCGCTACCGACGCTGGACAACATTGCAGCGTGGTGCTTGGCCAACCAAGCGCTGCTGAACATCGAAATCAAACCCACCCCCGGCACCGAGCGCGAAACCGGCGAGGTCATCGCCCGGCGCGCCGCGCAGTTGTGGCAGGGCAGCGCCACCGCGCCGTTGCTGACGTCGTTTGATGCGGCGGCGCTGGCCGGGGCGCGCAGCGTGGCCCCAGCCCTGCCGCGCGCTTTACTGCTGGAGGCGTTGCCGCCCGATTGGCTCGGCACTGCGCACGCGCTGGGCTGTGTCGCCGTCGTCTGCGAGCACGGCCTGTGGAACGGCGCCAGCGTGGCACAGGCCAAGGGCGCCGGTCTGCGCTGCCTGAGCTACACCGTCAACGACGCGTGGGCCGTGCAGCGGCTGTGGGACTTGGGCACCGATGGGCTGATTACTGACCGGGTGGACACGTTCAGCCCAGCGGTTTGAATGTGCCTGCCATCATCGCTAGCAGCCTCACAACAGCCTTGCCAGCATAAAATAATGGTCAAATCGGCCTCTAGCCCTTATTGCGCAAGCGCTTTAAGCTACTAAAACAATAGTAAAAATACACACTATGACAAACACCTCTGAATCCGCTAACGGGCGCCCGCTGTGGCTGCAGTCTTTGTTGCACGGGCCAGCGGCGCTGGCGGCTGATGCGCGCTGCGTTGAAACGCATATCTCGTGGGTGGTGCTGGCCGGCGAGCGGGCTTACAAGTTCAAAAAACCGCTGTCGCTGGGCTTTTTGGACTTTGGCACGCTGGCCCAGCGGCGCGAGGCCTGCGAGCAAGAGTTGCGCATCAACCGCCGCACCGCGCCGCAGTTGTATGAGGTGGTCGTGGCGCTGATTGGCACCGCAGCCGCGCCGCGCATGGTGGCGCTGGCCGACGTGCAGCCGCAAGACACGGTGTTGGAATACGGCGTGCAAATGCAGCGCTTTGCCGACGGCCAATTGCTGGCCGAGCAACTGGCGGCGGGCGCTTTGGCTCCGTCCCACTTGAGCACCCTGGCCGAGCGCGTAGCGCACCTGCACGCCAGCGCCGCCCAACCTGCGCCCGGCACCGACTGGGGCAGCGCTGCGCTGGTACGCCAGCAAGCGCAGGCCAATTTGGACGCCCTGTCCGCCCTGCCCCTGCCCAGCGCCGAGCGGCGCACGCTGCAAGCCCTGCAAGACTGGACGCAGCGCGAAGGCCAGCGCCTGCAGCCGCTGCTGACTGCACGCCAAGCCGCCGGTCAGGTGCGCGAATGCCACGGCGACTTGCACCTGGGCAACTTGGTGCAACTGAGCGACGGGCCGCAGCTGTTTGATGCGATTGAGTTCAGCGAGGCACTGCGCTTTAT
>JAGNSH010000174.1 GCA_017988165.1 Giesbergeria sp.
AAGTCAACCAAGCGGTGTTGCACATGGACCAGAGCACGCAGCAAAATGCCGCGCTGGTCGAAGAGGCCGCCACCGCAGCCGCCTCGCTGGAGCAGCAGGCGCAGGCGCTCAAGCAGGTGGTGTCAACCTTCCATCTCAGCGACCGGGCATAAGGGGCCTCAGTGCGAGGTGCCTTCTGAGCGGGTGATTTTGTTCCACACGTTGTATTTGCCAATCGGCTTGCTCATCGGCAGGCGCTTGACCTCTTTGAGCGTTTTGGTGTCAAACACGATGACTGCGCCGTCCAGCTCCCAGACGCTGACCAAGGCGTAGCGGCCATCTTTAGTGAACTCGGTGTGCGCCAGCGTGCGACCGGGTTCGCGCAGCGTCGCCACGGGCTCCAGTGTTTTCTTGTCGATCAGCGTCAGTGTGTCCTTGGAGGCCGGGCTCATCATCGAATCGGCCCAAGCGTAGGGCGTGTTTTCGTGGCTGCGCATAAAAAAGCCTGGGCCGGGGGTTGGAATCGTTTTGACGGTTTTCCAGGTTTTCATGTCGATCACGTCGATGGCGCCGTCCTTGAGGTTCGGGCTGGCCAGTACGGTGGTGCCGTTCCAAGCAAAGGTGATGCCCGAGCCCAGGTGCGGCATACCGGCAATGGGCAGTTCGGCAATTTTGCGGCGCACGTCCAAGTTGACCACCTGCGCAGTGGGTGTCTGCGCCGTGGCGGCGCTTTTGGGCCGGGTAGAGCCCAGCACATGGGTGTATTCCTGATCAAAGAAAAAATCGTCCAGCGGCTCTTGCAGCTTGGTGCGGCGCACGCCTTGGTAGCCGGGAATGGCGATGCCCTCGCCTAAGCGAAAGTCGTGTACCAGACCGTCGTAAATGGGCTCGACCTTGGGGTTGTAAGAAATTTCCCAGACCTCGGGGATGTCTTTCAGCGCCACCACAAAGCTCTGGCGCGGCGCAGCGTCGTACACCGCCGACACGCGCGAAGACTCTTTGCCGTCTAAGGTAGCGGCCTCAAAGCGCTTGACCAGATTCAAGTCGGCATCAAACAGCATGGCGGTGCGCGGCAGGTAGTTGGCCGCCATCACCCACAGGCCATCGCCGCTGACGGCGACGTTGCGCATGTTCAAGCCGGCGCGCACTTCGGCCACCACCGTCAGGTTCCACAGGTCGTACTTGGTGATCCAGCCGTCGCGCGAGCCAAAGAAGACATAGCGTCCCTCCGGCGTGAACTTGGGGCCACCGTGCAGCGCGTAGCGGCTGGCAAAGCGTTTGATGACTTCAAAGCGGTCGCCATCGAGCACCGAGACATGGTGATCACCCCCTTCGACCACCAAAAAGATGTTCATCGGGTCGGCCTTCCACGCCGGTTTGGCGGGCAGGTCTTTGGCACCGGCGGTTTCTACGCGCGAGGCGCGCACATCGTCATCGCTCCAAGCGGGCGCTGGTGTGACCGGTTGGTAGATCCAGCCAGCCAACGCGGTGATTTCGGCGCTGGAGAGCGTTTGCGCAAAGCCGGGCATCTGCGTGGCATTGCGGCCTTCCTTCATGACGCGCAGTGCTTCGGGGCGGCGCAAGCGCTCCAGGCTCTCGGGCAACAGCGCTGGCCCCATGCCGCCGGTGCGCGTTGCGCCGTGGCAGCTGGCGCAGTGTGTGCCGTACAGGGCGGCCGCGTCGATGGTGGCGGTGCTTTCAGGCGCTGTGGCGACCACGGCGGGCGCGGCGGGCGCGGTGGCAGGTGGGGCGGCGGTTGTTTGGGCCTGGGCCAAATCCACGCCCATCCAAATCAGGCCGGCACCCAAGGCCAGTTTGCCGGCATCGGCCAGCACGCGCAGCAGGGGAGTTGGGGTGGGTTTACGCATTTTCAGCCTCATGGTGAATGTCGATGGTGCGGCGGCGGTTGCTAAAAGGGGTCAAGGTGACGCGCTCGGCGTCGCTGCCAGCGGCCAGGCCGATTTCGTCGTCGCGCAGGTAGCAGCCGGGGTCTTCGGCCCAGGCGTCGCCCGTCAGCTGTTGGGCGCGCACGCGCGTGTTGCCGCCGCACAGGTCAAAGTATTGGCACGGCGCGCAGCGCCCACCGACCGGGCGCGGCTTGGCTTTGAGGCCGGCCATCAAAGGCTCGGACGTGTCCGACCAGATGGCAGAGAACGGCCGCTGGCGCACATTGCCCAGGTCGTGGTGCCACCACATGGTGTCGGGGTGGACGGTGCCGAGGTTGTCGATATTGGCGACGTTGACGCCGCTGGAATTGCCGCCCCAAGCGACGAGGCGCTGGCGCAGCGGCGCCAACCACTGCGGCATCCGCGTCTGCACCCATTGCAGCAAATAGGCCGCGTCGGCATCGTTGTTGCCGGTGACGTAGTCCTCGGTGCGGCCTTCTAGTGCCGATTGCCAAGCGCGTTCAAACAGCAAGTCCAGCGCGTCGCGCGTGGCTTGGAATTGCGCATCTTTGCCGCGGTGGATATTGCCGCGCCCAGCGTAGTTGAGGTGCGAGAAATAGAACTTGTCGCTCTCCTCGGCGCGCATCAAGTCCAGCAGCGACTCTAGGTCGTGCGCGTTCAGGGCGGTCATGGTGAAGCGCAGGCCGACTTTCACGCCGCGTGCGTGCAGGTGGCGCACGGCGGCCAAGCTGCGGTCAAAAGCGCCGTCGAGTCGGCGAAATTTGTCGTGCGTTGGCTTCAAGCCATCCAAGCTGATACCGACATAGTCAAAACCCGTCGCCGCCACCCGGTCGGCCATGGCTTCGTCAATCAACGTGCCGTTGGTCGACAGGCCGGTGTAGAACTTCATCGCCTTGGCACGCTCGGCAATCTCAAAAATATCGGGCCGCATCAAGGGCTCGCCGCCCGACAAAATCAACACCGGTACTCGGTAAGCCTTCAAGTCATCCATCACGCCAAACACTTCGTCGGTGGACAGCTCGCCCTCGTAGTCGTGGTCGGCTGAGAGCGCGTAGCAGTGCTTGCAGGTCAGGTTGCAGCGGCGAATCAGGTTCCAGATGACCACTGGGCCAGGCGCGCCGCCGCTGCCACGGCGGGAGTGAACGGCGTCGGGGTAGTGGCCGGTTTTTTCGGCTTGCGCGAGTTCGCGCATGTATTGGCTGATGCGGAACATGGTTCAGCTTTCTTGTGTGACTGGAGCGTCTTGGGCTGGAGAGGTGTTCAGCCGCAAGCCGGTTTTTTTCAGGATGGCGGTCGAATACAGAATATCGTGGCTGCGGCAGGCGCTGCCCAGCAGCTGCTCTAGCTGCACGGCTTGTTGCTCGACTTCGGCGCGGGTGCGGCCGTGCAGCATGGCAAACAGGTTGTACGGCCATGCCGGCAAGCGGCGCGGGCGGCGGTAGCAGTGGCTGACACCGGGGAGCTGGCCAATACGCTCGCCCAGGGCATCGACTTGGTCGTCGTCCACATTCCACACGCTCATGCCATTGGCAACAAAACCGAGGCGGTAGTGGTTCGGCACCGCGCCAATGCGGCGCACCAGCCCGGTGTCCAGCAGCTGCGCCAAGCGCTCGCGCACCTGTTGGCCCGAAACGCCCAGCTGCGCGCCGACCGCGTCATAAGGGCGCGGCACCAGCGGCAGGCCGCGCTGGGTGGCGGCAATCAGCGCGCGGTCAAAATCATCCAAGGCCATGGGCGGCTCCGGTCAGGGGCAGTTTGAGTTCGACAAAAAACTCGCGCTCTTTGGGAAAGGCCAGCACCGGCAAACCGGTGTCGGCTTCGATGCGCTCTATGGCGGCCTGCGCCTGCGCCGGGGTTTCGGTGCCCAGCACAAACCACATATTCAGTGCGTGCTCGCGCCGGTAGTTGTGTGCCACTTCGGGCAAGGCGTTGACCTGCGCGGTGACGGCTGCATAGCGCTCTTCGGGCACGTCCATCGCGGCCAGCACAAACAGGCCGCCAGCGCGTTCGATTTGGAACAGCGGGCCAAAGCGCGTCAGCGTGCCGTCGGCCAGCAGGGTTTGCAGGCGCTCGAGCACCAGCGCTTCGCTGCTGCCCAGCTCGGCGGCGACATCGGCAAACGGCGTATCGGTGAGCGGCAGGTCGCCGTGCAAGCGCTCTAGCAGGCGCGCGTCAAAGGCTGAGAGCATCGGCATCCTCCGGGGTAGTGGTAACGGGGGTCGGCAGCGCACGAAAACGCCGTGGCCCGGTTTGCTTAAAGCGCTGGCGCGAGAACAGCGTCTCGCGCGGCACCTGCGCCAAGCCGCCCAGTGCCGCCAAGCGTTCAATCACTGCCAGCACCGCCGCGCGGTCGCGCCCATGCACCATGCAGTAC
>JAGNSH010000046.1 GCA_017988165.1 Giesbergeria sp.
GCCGAGATGGCGCCAATGAAGTCGATGTTGAACAGCGCTTGGCACACCGCGCGCTGGTTGGACATTACGCCCTTGGCTTGGCTGCTGGCACCCGAGGTAAACAAAATCAGCGCCGGGTCTTCGGGCGACAAGGTTGGCGCTTGCGGCGCAGGGCCACCAGCGGCAATCAGCGCTGCCCACGGGGCATCGCCTTGATTAGCTTCGCCATCGACAACGATGGCGCGGCAATTGAGTGCTGCCAAGTCGTTGTGGACATGGGCAAAGCGGTCGGCGTCGCAGATCAACACGCGCGCATCGACGTCGCGCAGGCCGCTCAGCAGTTCTTCGCGCAGACCAAAGCTGTTCAGTGGTGCCGGCACCGCACCAATCAGCGCGGCAGCGGCAAACGCCACCGCCCATTCAGGACGGTTGCGCATGGCAATGGCAATGCGGTCGCCGGCTTGAATACCGTAGTCGGCCTGCATGCGTCCGGCCAGCGCATCAGCGGCGGCAAAAAATTGCCCATAAGTCCAGCGCTCGCCTTCGTAGACCATGAACTCGTTGGCGCTGTGGACGCGAGCGGAGTTGAGCAACGCTGGCAGCGAGGGAAAAGCATTGCGATAGGCCGGCAGGGCTTGGCCGTTGATCTCGACGGTGGTCAACTCAAATGGCGCGCCGGGGGCGGTCAGCTGCGCGCGGCACTGCGCAGCCAGCGCCATCAGTTCGGCTTCGCTGGCAGCGGCAGTTTTGTCGGTGGGCGTGGGCGTGTTAGTAGTGGCGTTCATGGCAATCAAAATCCTTTCAGTCGCGCATAGCGCTCGCGGTGGAACACCCCATCGCCCAAGCTGTGTTGCAGCACGCGGGCGCGTTTGACGATCAAGCCCAAATCAAACTCATCGGTCACGCCGATGCCGCCGTGCAGTTGTACGGCTTCGTTGGTCAGGCGCTCGCACAGGTCGGACGCACGCGCCTTGGCCAAGCTGGCCAGCAAGGCCACGTCGTTTGACTTTTCATCGATAGCCGATAGGGCGGCGCGCACGCAGCTGTGCAGCATTTCCAGCTCGGTGTAAAGCCGCGCCATGCGGTGCTGCAGCGCTTGAAAGGAGCCAATCGGCACATCAAACTGCACCCGCTCTTTCAGGTAGGCATTGGTGCGCTCAAACGCCTCGCGGGCAATGCCCAAACCTTCGGCAGCCAAGCAAATGCGGGCGCGGTCAAGAGCAGCGTCCAGCGCTTGGGCGGTGTTAGCCGTAGCGTTCAACTGCATGTCATCCGCCACTTCAACCGCTTTGAAAGTGATACGCGCGTGGTTGCGGCTGTCGGCCAGCAGCGTCGGCTGCAGCGTCACGCCAGCTTGCGCGGCTTCGACAACAAACAGACCGATGTCAGTGCCGCCGTCAATACGCGCTACGACGATCAGTGCAGCAGCACCGATGCCATCAATGACAAACGATTTTTCGCCGTCCAGCACCCAGCCGTTTCCTTGCGCGTTGCGCTGGGCGCGGGTTTTGATGCGCTCGGGGTGGTGGCGGCCGGTTTCGTCCAGCGCCAGCGCCAAGCGCTGTTGGCCGTCGATCAAACCCGGCAACCAGCGCTGGCGTTGCGCCTCGCTGCCAGCGGCCAGCAGCAGTTCGCCGCACAGCACGACAGATGACAGCAGCGGCAGCGCCGCCAGCGTGCGCCCCATTGCCTCAAACACCGCGCCCAAGCCCATGTAGCCCACGCCCAAGCCGTCGTATTCCTCCGGAAAAACGGCAGCCGGCCAGCCTAAATCCACCACCTGTTGCCACAGTGCTGGCGCGTAGCCCAGTGGCGCGCGCTCATCGCGCAAGCGCCGCTGCAAACTCAAGGGCGACTGCGCGTTCAAAAACTCGCTTGCGCTGTCGCCCAGTTGGCGCTGTTCATCGTTCAGCAAAAAACCCATAACTGTGTCTCCTGTATCTTTCTAGTCGGCAAACGGTAGTGCCGGCATCAACCCGGCAAACCCAGCACCCGCTTGGCAATGATGTTGAGCTGCACTTCACTGCTGCCACCCGAGATGACATAGGTTTTGGACAGCAACCACAGGCGGCAAATGTCGTGCTCGGTGGCGGTGAATTCTTCGCCCTCCCAGCTCAAACCGCAGTTGCCCATCAGCTGCATCAACAACTCGTATTTGGCGACTTCTTGCTCGGTCTGCACCAGCTTCATGATGGACGCGGGGCCATTGATGTCCATGCGCGCCATGCCTTCTTCTTTCACCCGCTCGTGCGTCAGCGAAAAGGCGTGCGAGTCCATCAGCAGCGCGGCCAAGCGGTCTCGCCATGCCGGCTCCAGCAAGGTGCCGTCTTCGTCGTACAGGTACGGGCGGGCGACCGCCAGTGCGTCGTGCGAGGGCGCAGCGCCTTCGCTGAACTTGGACATGGCGGCGCGTTCGTGCTGCAACAGTTTTTTCGCCACCGTCCAGCCGGTGTTGAGCTGGCTGACCAACTGGCGAGCCGGCACGCGCACATCGTCAAAAAATACTTCGCAAAAGCTCGATTTACCGCTGATCAGCTCAATCGGCTTGACGGTCACGCCGGGGCTTTTCATATCGATCAAGATAAAGCTGATGCCTTCCTGCTTCTTCACCGTGGTGTCGGTGCGCACTAGGGCATACATCCAATCGGCTTGATCGCCATACGACGTCCAAATTTTGGAGCCGTTGACGATGAAGTCGCCGTTCTCGTCTTGGCGCGCCGAGGTTTTCAGGCTGGCAAGGTCAGAGCCGGCATTGGGCTCGCTAAAGCCTTGGCACCAGCGGGTGCGCCCTTGCATCATCGGAATCAAATGTTCGCGCTTTTGCTCTTCGGTGCCCATTTCCAGCAGCACCGGCCCCAGCATCCACACGCCCAAGTTGAACTGCGGCGGGCGGCACCCCAAGCGCTGCATTTCTTGCTCGACCACGCGCGCTTGCTTGGGTGTCAAACCGCCACCGCCCAAGTCGGCCGGCCAGTCGGGGGCAAACCAGCCGCGGTCGCGCATGCGCTCGAACCAAACGCGCTGGTCGTCGTTGCTAAATTTGACTGCGGAGCCGCCCCAGACAATTTGGTCTTGCGTCAGCGGTTGGCGCATGGCAGGGGGGCAGTTGGCCTCTAGCCAAGCGCGGGTTTCAGCACGGAAATTTTCAATATCTTGCATGACTTACCTATGCGGTTTAGTGCGAGGGGGTGGCTTCAGCGGTGGCAGCAGCGTCAACCGTTACGGCGGCTGGCCGCGTTAGTGCATACGACGCATCGGCCAACGAAAAGCGGTACACACCGTCTTCGTCCAGTACGCGGCGCAACATGCCGGCGTAGCGCAGCCAAGACAGATGGGCAATGGTTTCGCCCAAGCCCAGCATGTCGTCTACCGCGCTACGCAGCTTGGGGAATAGATGCTTCATCGCTTCGTAAGAAGTGCAGCTCTCGCGCTGCGTCAGGTACATACGCACCATGTCGCAGTGGTGCTCATGGTGCTCGCGCACCTCTTGTGTGCGCGTGTGCAGACCACGGAAGACGCGCTCGTGCGAGGGCAGCACCAGCGTGTTCGGTGCCAGCTCTTCCAGCCGTGTCAGCGACTGAAACCACAGCTGTAATGGATTGGCCTCCGGCTCGGTGCCCATCACTAACACGTTGGACGTGATGCGCGGCAGCAACTGGTCACCGGCAATCAAAATTTCGTCTTGTGCGCAATACAGGCAGGCGTGTTCGGGCGAATGGCCTTCGCCAATCACCACGCGCCAGGTGCGCCCGCCCAGCACCAGCTCGTCGCCGCCGCGCAAGCGCACAAACGAGTCCGGCTGCGGCGCGCGAAACGGGTCTTGGCGCATCACGCTCCACATCCGGTCTACACGGTCTTGCGGCATACCGGCGCGCTGAAAAAACTCTTGCTCCGCCAGCGACACTGGGTCGGGGATCGGCTCGGCCAGCGCGCGCATCATGAAGTATTCGCCGTGCGTCATGTACAGCGGAATCTGAAAATGCTCGCACAGCCAGCGCGACAGCCCGGCGTGGTCGTAGTGCATGTGCGTACACACCAAGCGCACGATGGGCAGCCCCTCTAAATGCGTCTCGGCAATGAACTGCCAGCGCTCGCGCGTGGTGTCGGTGTTCAGACCAGTGTCAATCAGCGTCCAGCCGTCGTCATCGCGCAGCAAATAGACGTTGATGTGATCCAGCGACATTGGCATCGGCATGCGCGCCCACAAGATGCCGGGAGCCACCTCCACCACCGCGCCATCGGTGCTCGGTGCGCTAAACGGGTAATCCAGCACCGCATTAGCCCGTCGCCGCGTCATGCAAGTGCCTTTTCTTGGGGCTGCAACACCTGCAGCGGCACATAAGTTTTGAGTTGGTCATCGCGCTTGTACAGCGGATCGCTCACCAGCGTGCTGTCGTAGCCTTGGCGCTGCAAATCAACTTTGCGCAACTTGTAATTGCCGGTCATGTCGGTGGTCGGCGCAATGCGCACAAACAGCGGCGCGGCGTAGCGCGGCAGACGCTCCAGCGAAAAGGCGTAAAACGCCTCGGGGTCAAATTCCACCTCCGGCTGCAACACCAGCGCTGCCATGCCAGCACGGCCTTCGGCACCTTCGACTTTGACGCCATAGACGGTGATGGCCTCTAGGCCTGGGAAGTCACCCAGCGTATCCGCCACTTCGGTGGTCGAGACGTTTTCACTGTTCCAGCGGAAAGTGTCGCCCATGCGATCGACAAACCAGCAGTAGCCATCTTCGTCGTAGCGCAGCAAATCACCCGACGACCACCACGCATCCCCTGCTTTGAAGACGTTGCGCAAAATTTTCTTCTCGGTCGCTTCTTTAGAGGTATAGCCCTCAAAGCGTCCGCCCACCACATCGGGAATGTCGATGATCATGCCAATGGCCTCGCCTACCTCACCCACCTCACACAACTGCAAAAAGCCATTTTCGTCGCGGATGTAGCAATCGTTATCGGTGTCATAGCGCACCAAACGCAGGTTGGTTTTTTCCCAAAAAGGAACTCGACCGCAAGAGCCGATGCGGTTATCGACGTTGATGGTGTTGGCGTTCGATTCGGTCGAGCCCCAGCCTTCGTAAATGTCAAAGACATCGCCAAAGCGGCTCACCCACTGGTTCCACACCTCAGGCGCCATGCCGGCGCCAATCATTTTGCGCAGCGGGTGCTCACGGTCGTTCGGCTGGGGTGGCACGGTGAGCAAAAAGCGGCAAATTTCGCCGACATATTGGCAGATGGTGACGTTGTGGCGGCGCACATCCGACCAAAACTCGCTGCGGCTGAACTTGCGCCGCAGCAGCAAGCTGCCGCCCGAAGTAAACGCCGTGGCCCCCGCCGACAGCGAAGCGGCGCCGTGGTACAGCGGCAAAAAGCAATAAAAACAATCGTCTTGCGTGGCGTTAATCGTCGCCACCATCACATCGCCGGTGATCAGCCAGCGAGCGTGGCTGATGATGGCGGCCTTGGGCAAACCGGTGGTGCCCGAGGTAAAAATGTAGACGCTGGTGTCGCCTGCCACCAAGCCCGCGCGCCATTCGGCCGGTGGGTTGGTGTCAGCCGCTTGCAGCGACAACTGTTCAAAATCGAGCGTACAGCGCTGGCGCAGCGCGGCACTGACCGGGCGCTCGGCGTCTGGCCAAATCCAATAGTGCAGGTTGTCTGGCACATCGGTGGCGGCAAACAGCTCTAGGCACTCTTCGCCAATCAACACGTGGGTAGCGGCGGTTTCTTCGAGTGCATGCACCAGCGGTTTACCGCTGATGTGGGTGTTCAAAAACACCACCCGCACCCCCAGCTTGACCAAGCCCAGCCAAACGAACATAAACGCCGGACGGTTTTCAAAGCACATCGCCACCACGTCGCCACAGCGCAGCCCTTGGCCATAAGCGGCGTGGGCCACTTGGTTGATGCGGCGGTTGGTCTGGTCGTAGTCGTAGCGCTCTTGTCCATAGAGCAGGCAGCTGCGCTCGGCAAAGCGGGCGGCGCTTTCTTCGATGCGCTCGGCCATCGTGTAGGTTTGTGAGGCGCGGTGGTGCTGGGCTGCGCGGGAGCGGATATCCAGCTTGGCCTGCGTTACTTCGCGCGGCACGATGGGTGCATTTTTCACGTCGTTTCCTTATGTCCCTTGGCTTGGGGCGTGTGTCTCTTTAGTTCTGAGTAGCTGGGTAGCGGGGGTGCATGGTGCAGAGCAGGCAGCTGCTTTAGCGCACCGGGCGCGGCATGTTCATGCCGAACTGGGCGATAAGCTCGCGCTGGATTTCGTTGGTGCCGCCGCCAAACGTCATCAGGGTTGAGGCACGCACTTCGTACTCCAACTCGCCCAACAGCAGCGCGGCGCTAGAGCCAGCACGCACCAGCCCACTGGCACCAACGATGTCCACCAAGCGGCGCAAAATCTCAAGGCCGCTCTCGGAGCCATACACCTTGGTGGTCGAGGCCAGCGCCACGTCCATGCGACCGGCTTCGAGGTCGGCAGCAATGCGAAAGTTGATCAAGCGCATGGCTTCAAGGCGCGTGTAGCACTCGGCCAACGCCCGGCGCACCCACGGCTGATCGACCGCACGGCGGCCCTGCTCGTCGCGCGCCTTGGCCCACTGCAGTACGCGGGTGAAGGGGCCAAAAATCTTGTCCGACCAAGAGCCCAAGCCCAAACGCTCGTGGTTGAGCTGCGCCGTAATCAGCTTCCAGCCGCCATTGAGTTCGCCCACCAAGCGATCGGCCGGCACTTTGACGTTGTCGTAGTACGTGGCCGCCGTGAAGTTGCCCACGGTCTGAATCAGCGTGTGCGAAAACCCCGGTGCATCGGTGTCCAAGATCATGATCGAGACGCCCTTGTGGCGCGCCAAATCGGGATCGGTGCGGGCAGCGAGCCACACGTGGTCGGCCGACTCGATGCCCGAAGTCCACAGCTTGGCGCCGTTCACCACAAAGTGGCCGGTTTCCAAGTCACCTTCTAGGCGCGCCTGCGTCTTGAGCGTGGCCAAGTCCGAACCGGCTTGCTGCTCAGAGTAGCCAATGGCAAAAATCGTCTCGCCAGCGGCAATACCGGGCAAAAAGCGCGCTTTTTGCGCCGCTGTGCCGTTTTCCATCAGCGCGGGGCCGACGGTGCTGATGGTCACAAACGGCAGCGGTGCGCCGGCAATGTTGGCCTCTTCAAAAAAGATCAACTGCTCGGTCGCGCTCAGGCCTTGGCCGCCGTGCTCTTTGGGCCAGCCCACCGCCAGCCAGCCGTCGCTGCCCATCTTGCGGATGGTGTTTCTGTAGGTGTCGCCGCCTTCAGCGCCGCGCAGCTCTAGGCGCAGCTCGGGCGTCATCAGGTCGTTGAAGTAGTCACGCACCTTCAGGCGCAGTGCGTGCTGTTCGGGGGTCAGATCAATAAACATGGTGCTCTCCTTGCCCGCTCTCAGGCGTCGCCCAAAATCAGGCCGCTGGTGGGCACGCCGGTGCCGGCGGTGACCAGCACGTTGTGTACGTCGCTCACTTGGTTGACAGCGCTGCCGCGCACTTGGCGCACGCCCTCGGCCACGCCGTTCATGCCGTGGATGTAGGCCTCGCCAATCTGGCCACCGTGGGTGTTGATCGGCAGCTTGCCGCCGCGTGCGTGCTCGCCGGCGCGAATGAACTCTTTGGCCTCGCCGCGTTTGACAAAGCCAAACTCTTCCAGCTGCGGCAAGACAAACGGCGTGAAGTGGTCGTAGATCACGGCGGTTTGGATGTCTTCAGCCGATAAGCCACTTTGCTGCCACAGCTGCTTGGCGACCAAGCCCATTTCCGGCAGGCCGGTGATGTCTTCGCGAAAGTACGAGGTCATGATTTGCTGACCGTCGCTGATGCCCTGCGCCGCGCCTTTGATGATCACGGGCTTTTGCTTCAAGTCGCGCGCCCGCTCGACGGAGGTGATGACCATCGCCACCGCGCCGTCAGACTCTTGGCAGCAGTCCAGCAGGTGCAGCGGCTCGCAAATCCAGCGCGAGGCTTGGTGCTCTTGCAGCGTAATCGGCTTGCCGTGGAAGAAGGCGGCCGGATTGGTCGCGGCAAAGTCGCGCGCGGCAACGGCGACGCGGCCAAAGTCTTCGCTGGTGGCACCATAGGCGTGCATATAGCGCTGGGCAAACATTCCCACCCACGCGGCCGGCGTGTGAAAGCCATACGGCATGTACCAACCGTAGTTGATGTTCTCAAAAATCGGCGAAGAGCCAAAGCCGTAATTGCCATTGCCAAAGCGGTACCAGCTGCGCTCGTTCATGGCGCGGTACACCACTACCGTCTTGGCAATGCCGGTGGCTACCGCCATCGCCGCATGCAAGATGGGCGCGCAGGCTGCGCCGCCGCCGTGGGGCACTTGCGAGAAGAATTTGACGTCCTTGGCACCCAGCAGGCGGGCAATTTCGTACTCGGGCACTTTGTCGATGGTGTAGGACGAAAAGCCATCCACCTCGCTCGGGTCGATGCCGGCGTCGGCCAAAGCGGCCAGCGTGGCCTCCATCGCCAAGCGCAACTCAGTGCGGCCAGAATTTTTTGAGAACTCGGTAGCGCCCAGTCCAGCAATGGCGGCGCGGCCAGAAATAGAGAGATCGTTCATGTAAATGTGTGCTCCTGGATGTGCGGCATCAAGGCAGGCTCACACGCACCGTGCCGGTGACGTGGTTGCCCATGGAGTTGGCGCCCTTGAGCGTGACTTCGACCGTGCGGTCCGCGTCGCGCTTGTCGGTAATGGCACCGGTAATAGTCATGGTGTCGCCGGGGTAGTTGGGCGCGCCCAGCTTGATCTTCAGGTCGTGCATGCGCGCCTTAGGACCGCTCCAGTCGTCAATAAAGCGCTGCACCAATCCATTGGTGGTCAGGATGTTCATAAAAATGTGCGCCGAGCCCAGCTCGCGGGCAGCCTGCAGGTCGTGGTGGCCCGGAAAGTAATCGCGCGTAGCCATTGCGCCACCGTTCACCAGCGCCACCGTTACGGGCACCGTCAGCGTGGGCAGTTCTGCGCCCACCACCATGTCGTCAAATTTCGCCATGTCAGGCCTCCTTGCGGGTGTTGTTGCTGGCGCTGCCGTCGTCTTCGGCAGCGTCGTATTTCCAGCCCAAGTTATCGTTCTCGACCAGCCAGTCGCCCAGCTGCGCCAAGTGGTGATCAACGCCGCCCAGCGCCAAAGCCAGCGCGCGGCTCCAAAACAGGAATCGGTGCATCGGATAGGTGATGTCAACGCCAATGCCACCGTGTACGTGCTGCGCCATGTGGCCAACGCGGTGGCCGGTCTCATTGGCCTGCACGCGCGCAGCCGAAGCGTGCGGCGCAGCGCCCAAACCAGCATCCAAGCGGTACACCAACTGCCACAGCACCGAGCGCAGCGCCTCGGTGGCAATGTGGCCATCGGCCATCTGGCCAGTGACCAGCTGGAAGCTGCCAATCACCCGGTCAAACTGCTTGCGCTCGCTGACATATTCCACTGTGCGGCGCAGTTGCTCCTCGGTGACGCCCAACTGCAGCGCGGCAGTACAGGCGATGGCGCGCTGCTCAACCCACGCTGTTGCGGCCAGCGGCAACACGTTCTCGGTCGGCAAAGCCACGCCGTCAAATGCCATATCGGCAATCGACTGATGGTGTTGGTCGCGGCCTGCGGTGCGCTGCACGCCAGCTTGGGCCACATTGACCAGCACCAAGCGCATTTCTCCGTCAGCGCCGCCGTCCACTTGGGCGGCCAACAACGCATAACGCGCTTGGGCACCGAGCGCGACGGCACTCTCAAAACCACTGAGCGTCCAACCCGCGCCAGCACGGCTCAGTTGCAGTGAAGAACCGCGCGAACGCGATAGCGACTGCAGCGACAACGCCACCGGCGACTCGCTGCCCAGAGCCGTTTCTAGCACCTGTGGCAATGCAGCAGGCGAGAACTGCGCCAGCGCAGCCACCACCACTTGCGGCTCCCACAGCGGCACCAGTGCCAGCGCACGGCCTTGCTGTTGCAACACAGCCATCAGCTCGGTCATGCCCAAGCCCAAACCGCCGTGCTCTTCGGGCACCAAGATGCTGTTCAGGCCGGCAGTAACGCACTGCTGCCACAGCTCGGTAAAAAATGGCTCTGTGCCAGCGGCGTCGTGGGCGCGCAACTGCTCGTCGCTGCAATAGTCAGCAAACAGGCCTGCGGCCATGTCGGCAAACGCGCGCTGGTCATCGGTTAAGTCGAAGTTCATGCGGCAACTCCTTGGGTGGCTACGGGGCGAAACTGCGGTAGCACCAGCTCGCCGTCGTTAAAACTATTGAATTCAACCTGCACCGCTTGGCCAATGTGTACGTCACTCGGTTTCACGCCGACGATTTGCGAAATCAGGCGCGTACCCTCCTCCAACTCGACCAACACAATCGGGTTCGGATGGTCAAACGGGGGCACTTCGGGGTAATGCATCACCACGAAGGAATACACCGTGCCGCGCCCAGACGCTTCGACCGTGTCCCACTCAAACGAGTGGCAGCTGGGGCAGACCGGGCCGGGTGGATGGCGCAACTCGCCACAACCCTTGCAGCGCTGAATGAGCAGCTTGCCGGCGCGTGCGCCTTCCCAGAAAAAGCGCGTGTCGTCGCTGATGCCGGGCATCGGGCGTTTAGCCACGGGGGCTGCGGCAGCTTCTACTTTGGGCTTGTCCGCCGCCGGCTTGACCGGATTGGCCGGGTTGAACTTGAAGACACGGAACAGCAAACTGCCGACTTCTTCGTCGCCCGTGGCTTTTTCTGAGAAAAACGTCATGCACAGCGTGACGAAATAACCCGTGCCCAAACCGGTCGTCTTTTGCTCGCTGATGGAGTCGAGGCGGGTGGAGTAGTACAGGCGCTCACCTTCGAGCACATCGCGCCCAAAGGTCAGCTCCGAATTGACTGCCACGACGGAGGCCACGCCATGCGCTTCCATCATCACCAGCGCTTCATACGGATTCTCTTTGGTCGATCCGGGCGGGTAATTGTTGGCAATCAAACCCTCCATGCACCAGACCTGCAGCATGGCCGGCGGTGCAATCACAGCGCCTTCGGCGATGTAGCGTGCCGGATCGACACCCATGATTTCGCACCACTGGCGAATCATCGGGGCGTTGATCTTGTCCCAAGCGTAAACACGCCCGTATTCCTTGCCCACCAGGGCTCGGACTTCATTCATCCACTCGTTTTCAGCCAAGGCCATGCTCCTTCGTTGGTTTGATTCAGAGACTTTTGAGGGCGCTTGCGCACACTCAGGAAGTACCCACATTTGCTGCTGCCAAAAAGGCGGGCTTTTCGCCGCCGCCGTGCAACAGCAGATTGGTGCCGCTCAGGTAACTGGCGCGCGGCGAGGCCACGAACACGCAGGCCTGCGCAATATCGGATGGCTCGGCCATGCGGCCGGCCGGAATGGTGGCACCGACGGCGGCAATGCCGGCGTCGTCACCAAAATGCAGATGCGATTGCTCGGTGCGCACCAAGCCGGGGCTGACGGCGACCACGCGCACCTTGGGTGCCCACTCGACGGCCAGCGTCGAGGCCAAGCTCAGCACCGCCGCCTTGGCCGCGCCATACGCCGCCGTGCCGGGCGACGGGCGCAGCGCGCTGACGCTGCCAATGAGCACAATCACGCCGCCCGCGTCTTGTTGCTGCATGGCGGCGTTGGCTGCCTGCGCCATGTGCAGCGCGGCAGTGAAGTTCAGGCGGATGATGCTTTCGTGAAAGCGCGGCGACACCGTGGCCGCATCGACCGGTGGGCTACCGCCGGCGTTGTGTACCAGCACATCAAGGTGCCCGTGGCGCTGCACGATGGCGGCAACCAGCGCCTGCACAGCGTCGGCCTCGCGCACGTCGCAGGGCAAAAATTCGGCGCTGCGCTCGCCTACTTGGGGCAGGGTTTCGGGGGCGCTGCGGGCGCACACGACAACGGTGGCACCTTCGGCCAAAAAGCCTTCGGCAATGCCGCGCCCTATGCCTTTGGTGCCGCCGGTGACGAGCACCACGCGTTGGTCAAAATCGGTATGGCTGGTCTGTGTCATGGGTGCAAATTTACGGATTGCAGCCGCTGGCAGATACGTCCAAAAGGACGATGTGACCGCACCCCCCTGAAAAGAACATGCGACGCATCCACACTGACCCCAACTTGCCGGATTTTGTCTATGCCGACCACACCCACCACCCAAACCACCCCTGCCAATGCAGCGCCAGAACTCGACCACAGCGAGCTGCAAATCAGCTATCCGGGCGGCGGCGCTGACGGCGTCGCCGTGGTGCGCCTGCACCGCCCCCACGCCACCAACGCGCTCAGCCTGAACCTGCAGGCGCTGCTGTCACGCGCGTTTACGCAACTGGCCGCCGATGAGAGCGTGCGCGCCATCGTGTTGACCGGCGGCGAGAAGGTGTTTGCCGCCGGCGGCGACATCAAAAGCATGGAGGGCGCCGGGCCAATTGAAATCATGCAGCGCCACACCGAGCGCGTCTGGGCACCGATTGAGCGCTGCCCCAAGCCGATCATTGCCGCCGTCTGTGGCTACGCCTTTGGCGGCGGTGCCGAGCTGGCGATGCACTGCGACATCATCTTGGCCGGCGAGAGCGCCAGCTTCTCGCAGCCCGAAATTCGCATCGGCATCATGCCGGGCATCGGCGGCACGCAGCGGCTGGTGCGCGCGGTCGGCAAATTCAACGCGA
>JAGNSH010000175.1 GCA_017988165.1 Giesbergeria sp.
ACAAGCGCGTCGGCAACATCCTGAAAAAAGCCGGCGAGGTCGATGCCCACGTCAACCCCGACTTGCTGCAAGAGCTGGCCGAGCAAAACCTGTTCGCCGCCCTGCAACGCTTTGTGCCCGAGGCCAACGCCCAGTTTGACGCCGGCGACTACACCGCCAGCCTGCAAACGCTGGCGGTGCTGCGCGCGCCGGTCGATGCGTTTTTTGACGACGTGATGGTCAATGCCGAACAGCTGGACTTGCGCCTGAACCGCCAGGGCCTGCTGACGGTGCTGCACAACGCCATGAACCGCGTGGCCGATTTGTCGCGCTTGGCGGCTTAAACCCGCTGTGCCGAATTCGTCTTCCAGCACGCAGCGCACCGCTTGGCTGCTGTTTGCGCCGCCGGCGGCGCTGGTAGCGCTGCGTTGGCTGCTGCAATGGCAGCACGACCGGGGCGCGCAAACGCCGCTGTTGCCGCTGACGCCGTTCACCCCGCCGACCGACGTGGCCAGCGTGCTGGCGCCGTTTGTCTGGGGCTTGTTGGCGCTGTTGACTTTGGGTTTTGCCGTGCGCTGGGCGACGCAGCGCTGGGGCTGGCGCGTGGTGCAGCGCGTGGCCTTGGGCAGTTGGCTGGCGCTGTGCTTGGCGGGCGCCGCTGCGGCGCTGTCGCAGCACATCAACCTGCAACGTGCGCAGTCGCTGACGCCGGTGTCGGCCCAGGTGCTGGGCAGTCGCTTTACGCCGCCCAGCTTGCGCGGCAGTGGCGGCACCCAAGTCATCGTGCGCGTCGACGGCATGGATCTGCCCCAACAAGTGCTGATTGAAGACCCGCAAGCGGCGCAGTGGCGCCCCGGCCAGCGCTTGTTGCTGCACTGGGCGCGCGGTGGCCGCAGTGGGCGTTTTGTCACTGGCTGGCTGGCGCTGGAGCCGTCGGTGGCCGCCACCTCCATCCAAGCGGGTTTTTTGCAGGAGTAATCGGTGTGATCAAACTCGCTATTTTTGACCGCGACGGCACTATCAACGCCTTGGCGCCCGACGAGGACTTTGTCACCAGCCCCGAGCAGTGGCAGCCGATAGCCGGCGCCTTGCAGGCCATGGCCTCACTGAGCCGCGCCGGCTGGCGCGTGGTGCTGGCCACCCACCAGCCGGGTTTGGGGCGCGGCCTGTTTGACGTCACCACCTTGAACGCCATCCATGCGCTGATGCACAAGCAGCTGGCGGCAGTGGGTGGGCGCATCGACGCCGTTTTTTATTGCCCGCACACGGTGGATGACGCTTGCCTGTGCCGCAAACCGGCGCCCGGTTTGCTAGAGCAAATTTGCGATCGCTACCGCCTTGACCCGCGCAGCGCGGTGCTCATCAGCGGCTGCGCCCTGCAACTGCAAGCGGGCGCGGCGCTGGGGATGGCGCTGCACTGGGTCGGCAGCCCCGAGACGGCCCCTGCATTGCCGCACGGTACACAGTGCCATGGCGACTTGGCGGCGCTGGCGGCGCAGTTGCTGGCACCTGCGGCCAGCGTTTGATGGCGCTGGCGCAGTTTCGCCATCCGCAGGCCAACCGGGAACTGCACCTGCCCCAGGCCGTTGTCGCCTACCTGCTGGTGCGCGCGCGCCGGCGCAGCATTGGTTTGGTGGTGCGCGCTGAGGGCTTGTCGGTGCGGGCGCCGCTGCACAGCACGCTGGCCTCGATTGATGCCGCACTGCGCCACAAAGCCGACTGGATTGTGCGCAAGCTGGCCGACAGCCAACAGCGCCAAGCGCAGCAACAACAAGCCCGCATTGACTGGGCCGACGGCGCGCTGCTGGCGTATTTGGGCGCGCCGCTGCAACTGCGTTTGGATGCCAGCGCGCCGGCGGCGGGCGTGTTGCAGGACAGCCCGGCTGCGCTGCTGCTGGGCCTGCCGGCACACGCCAGCGCCGGCCAATTGCGCGACGCCGTGCGCCTGTGGCTGATGCAGCGCGCGCAGGCGC
Source organism: Giesbergeria sp. (assembly GCA_017988165.1). GTDB lineage: Bacteria > Pseudomonadota > Gammaproteobacteria > Burkholderiales > Burkholderiaceae_C > Simplicispira. The sequence continues at coordinate 1,953 of JAGNSH010000175.1, forward strand.
ATTTCACGCAGCGGCTGGACCACTTTGCGCCGCTCTTGGGCGTGCAGTGGCGCAGCCTGCGCCTGTCGAGCGCGCAAACGCGCTGGGGCAGTGCCAAGTCGGATGGCTCGATCCGCCTGAACTGGCGCCTGCTGCACTACCGCCCGGCGGTGATTGATTACGTCGTGGCACACGAGCTGGCACACCTGCGCGAGATGAACCACAGCGCCCGCTTTTGGCACATCGTCGCCAGCGTGGTGCCCGACCATGCCGCGCTGCGGCGCAGCCTGCGCCAAGAACCACCGCCGTGCTGGGGCTACTCTGGCACCATGTGAACCTTTCATTGACCACTGGAATTGCCCCATGACTGACCAAGCTGAACCCTCTGATGTCTGCGATGGCGCCGACACGCCCGCCCTTGGCGCCCTGAGCGGCGAGCAACTCGAACTGCTCGAAGACATCCTTGAAGACCTGCGCACGCGCAGCGAAGAAGTGCCGCAGTGGGAGTTTTGCGACGGCTTTTTGACCGCGCTGGTCTGCTCGCGCCGCACCATCGGCCCGGGTGAATACCTGCCGATGCTGCTGGGCGACGGCGAACCCGCCGAAGTCGCCGACGGCCAACCGCTGCCGCTCTTGCCGATGTTTGCCGACGCCGCCCAGCAAGCGCAATTTTTAGAGCTGTGGATGCTGCGCTGGAACGAAGTGGAGCTGGCGCTGGACACCCCCGTCGAGCGCCTCGACGACGAGCGCACCTTTGAGCCAGAAGTGATGGACATGCGCGGCGCCATTGCCTGCTTGTCCGACGAAGAGCGCGCCGAAATGGACGGCCAAGACATCCCGTCGTTTGCGCAGGTGTGGGCGCTGGGCTTTATGTTTGCCGTCGAAAACTGGCCCGAAGACTGGGAGCTGCCGCGCGACAAAGAAGTTGCCGGCTGGCTGGACGACGCACTCGACTGCATCGTCGCCCTGACCGAAGACGACACCGGCAAGCCCGAAGTCAGCATGTACAGCGAAGACGGCGAACCCAGCACCAGCAACGCCCGCGTCGAAGCCTTTGGCGCGGCGATTTGGGCGGTGTACGACCTGCGCCAGCTGTGGAAAAGCCTCGGCCCGCGCATCGAAAGCGTGCGCAAAGCCCCCGAGCCGGGCCGCAACGACCCGTGCACCTGCGGCAGCGGTAAAAAATACAAAAAATGCTGCGGCGCTTGAAGTTTGAAACTATTGTTTTGATAGCTACAACCGCACGTATCTAAAGGGCTAGAGGCTGATTTGACTGTTATTTTGACCCGCCTGCGCGCCGAATGGGCGCCCAGCATTGCGCGCGAACTGCTGGCCGGCGCCGTCGCCACCTTTGCCCTGATTCCGGAGGTGATTGCGTTCTCGTTCGTCGCCGGCGTCGATCCGTCGGTCGGGCTGTTTGCCTCGTTTGTTATCAGCATCGTCATCGCCTTTGCCGGCGCGCGCCCGGCGATGGTGTCTGCGGCGGCCGGCTCGGTGGCGCTGGTCGCCGCGCCGCTGGTGCAATCGCATGGCTTGGAGTATTTGTTTGCCGCCGGGCTGCTGGCCGGCGCGGTGCAGGTGCTGTTTGGGCTGATGCGGCTGGGGGTGCTGGTGAGGTTTGTCTCCAGCTCGGTGCGCACCGGTTTTGTCAACGCGCTGGCAATTTTGATTTTCTCGGCGCAACTGCCGCATTTGCGCGGTGCCAGCAGCGCCACTTGGGCGATGTTGGCGCTGGGACTGGCGCTGATTTACGGCCTGCCGCGCCTTGGCGCATGGCTGGGCTGGCGCGCGTTGACGGCCATTCCGTCGCCGCTGATTTGTGTGCTGGCGCTGAGCGTGCTGGCGTCGATGCTGGGCCTGGGCCTGCCCACCGTGGCCGACCTAGGACAGTTGCCCGACACGCTGCCGCTGTTTGGCCTGCCCGAAGTGCCACTGTCGCTGCAAACGCTGCACATCATTGCCCTGCCGGCGCTGGCGATAGCGATGGTCGGCCTGCTCGAATCGGTGCTGACCGCAGCCGTGGTCGATGAGCTGACCGACACGCCCAGCAACAAAAACCGCGAATGCTCGGGGCTGGGGCTGGCCAACATTGCCGCCAGTTGCTTTGGCGGCATTGCCGGCTGCGGAATGATTGGCCAAGCCGTCGGCAACGTCAAATACGGCGGACGCGGGCGCTTGTCGACGCTGTTCGCTGGCGTGTTTTTGCTGATTTTGATGGTGCTGCTGAAACCGTGGATGGCGCAGGTGCCGGTGATTGCGCTGGTGGCCATCATGGTGATGGTGTCGGCGGAAACCTTTGATTGGA
>JAGNSH010000176.1 GCA_017988165.1 Giesbergeria sp.
GCACGCGGGGCGAGGTAAACAGTTGCTTGACGATCTGCTGACCCATGTCGGATTCCTTACCGACACGCGAAATCACCATGGCTGCAGCTACCGAGATCAACAGGCCGGGAATTTGCGCGACCAGTGCATCACCGACGGCCATCAAAATGTAGGTGTCAGCTGCTTTGCCAGCAGACAGGTTGTGCTGCAACATTCCAATGGCAAAACCGCCCACGATGTTGATCAGCAAAATCAAAATGCCGGCCACCGCGTCACCGCGCACAAACTTCGATGCGCCGTCCATCGAGCCAAAAAAGTTGGCTTCTTCGGCCACTTCCAAACGGCGGCGCTTGGCTTCGGTTTCGTCGATCAGGCCAGCATTCAAGTCGGCGTCCACCGCCATCTGTTTGCCCGGCATGGCGTCCAAGGTAAAGCGGGCCGAAACCTCTGCAATACGCTCGGCGCCCTTGGTAATCACGATGAAGTTGATCACCACCAAAATAGAAAACACAATCAAACCGACAGCAAAATTGCCGCCAATCAAAAAGTGGCCAAAAGCCTCAATCACCGCGCCCGCAGCGCCGGGGCCGGTGTGGCCTTCGAGCAAAACCACCCGGGTAGAAGCCACGTTCAGCGACAAGCGCATCAGCGTGGTCAGCAGCAGCACCGACGGGAAGGCGGCAAAGTCCAGCGGCTTGAGCATATAAGCCGCCACCATCATCACCATCAAAGCGACGGCGATATTGAGGGTGAAGAACACGTCCAGCAGCCAAGTCGGAATGGGCAGCACCATCAGCGCCAAAATCGCCACCACCAACAGCGGCGCCGACATACCTTGGGCTGCGGCGGCATTTCTGCCGGCCCATAGCCGGGCAGAGTTCATAGTGTTGTTCATGGCTGTAAGCCTCGGGTGGTGCGGTTCAGGGGGTCAAGCTCTGGCGGTACCTGTGGGTCAGGTTGCTCGTCGGGCATACGTCCCTCGCCGCGCAGCGCGGCTTTGAGTCGGTACACATAAGCCAAAATTTGGGCCACGGCGGTATACAGCGCGGCCGGAATGGGTTGATCGAGTTCAGCGTGGGCATACAGCGCCCGGGCCAGCATGGGCGACTCCAACACCGGCACGGCGTGCTGCTTGGCCAAGTCACGAATTTTCATGGCGATCAAGTCGGTGCCCTTAGAAATCACTTGCGGCGCATTCATCGAGTTTTCGTCGTAGCGCAGCGCCACTGCGTAGTGCGTTGGGTTCATCACGACAAAGTCGGCCTTGGGCACCGCGGTGACGCTGGCGCCATCGGCAATTTCGCGCTGGCGCTGGCGCTGGCGACCTTTGGTGTGGGGGTTGCCTTCGGCTTCTTTGTGCTCTTGCTTGACTTCTTGGTGCGACATTTTCAGGCGTGCCTTAAAGAAATACGACTGCAGCGGCACGTCTACCAGCGCCACCAAAAACACCACCAACAGCAAGAGCGCTATGCCTGAGATCAGCCACTGCGCCGCTTGGCCAATGGCCAGGGCCGAGGGTTGTAGCGACAAGATGGCCACTTGCTCAATGCTGCCGCTCATGTAGTTCCAAGCGACGGCACTGAGGATGGCCGTCATCAGCACCATCTTGGCCACGTTGGTCAGCTGCTGCTTGGAGAGTAAATTGGCTGCGCCAGAGATGGGGTTGAGGCGCTTGAACTGCGGCGTGATGGGCTTGGCACTAAAAACCCAGCCACCGGCGCCAATCGCGCTGATCAGCGCCGCTGAGGCGGTAGAAAAAGCAAACACCGCGCTGGCGATTAAGCCAATAGACAACATATCTTGTAGGCGCTTGAGCATCGAATCGGTAGCGTGTACCGCCGCCGCATCAAAGCGCAGCGCTTGGGCCATGGCCAATTCCATATGCTCAAACAGATCTGGCGCCATGGCCAACATACAGACGGCGCCAGTTCCCAATATCGCCAAATGCGAGAGGTCGCGTGAGCGCGCAGCCTGCCCATCGGTACGGGCTTTCTGCAGTTTTCTCTCACTCGCGGGAAGGTCTTTGTCTTGGCTCGAATCCATGATGGCATGACGTCTTTTGTCATGCCATTGTCGTTACCGGGTCTGCAATCTAAAGCCCGATAAGAGGGGGTGAAATGCCCCTGTTTGCTTAGAGCGAGAGGCCTTAAAAGCCCAAGCTGGCCAGCAAATCGTCCACTTGGGACTGATCGGTGACGACATCGGTCGCGGACTCGGGGTCGACCACCGGGCCGCTCAGGTGCTCGTGTGGTTTTTCTATCGGCGCCGGCACCGCATTGGACGGCGCGGTTTGAATGACCAATTGCACCAACTGCTGCTCAATGGTGGCAGCCAGCGCTACCACGCGGGCAATTACTTGGCCGGTCAGATCATGAAAATCTTGCGCCATCATGATTTCGGTCAGGTGCTCATCGGTGGTCTTGGTCATGGTGGCTACATCGTTGAGGTAGTTCATGATGTCGCCCGAGGCCACTGCCCGCACCGGGTCTTGCACCAGTGCCGTCGTGACGCGCTGCGTTTCTGCGGCCAAACGGTCGTGCTGGACTTTGGCTAACTCCACCCGGCCCAGCACCTTCTCTGCCGCCTGGCCGGTCAGTCGGGCGATGTAGGTCAGCCGGCTTTGCGCATCGGGCAACTCGCCCATAGTGCCGCGCAGCTGATCGGCGTAACCCAGCTCATTGAGCGAATCGTGCAGCTGGCGCGTCAGCAGGCCGATTTTTTGGTGAATGGCAAAGGATTCCGCAGCCGATGGCGGGGGCGCGGCGTCCATGGTGCCCACGGCGCTGCTGTCGCTGCTATCGCTGTTATGGCTGGTATCCATGGCAAGTTACAACCCCATTTTTTTAATGATGAAGGTGACTTTGTCTTCTAGCGTGGCTTTGGTAAAGGGCTTGACGATATAGCCAGCCGCCCCGCCTTGGGCGGCAGCGACGATGTCTTCTTTGCGCGCCTCTGCCGTCACCATCAGCACTGGCAGATGTTTGAGCTTGTCATCGGCTTTGATGGCGTTGAGCAGCTGAAAGCCGTTCATGTTGGGCATATTGATGTCGGTGACGACAAAATCAAACTTGCTCGCTTGCAGCTTGTGCAGCGCAACAAGGCCATCTTCTGCTTCGTCGGCGTCAGAAAACCCACTCTCTTTCAGCAGGTTGCGAACAATGCGCCGCATGGTGGAGAAGTCGTCAACGATCAAGAAGCGAAGGTCTGAGGCCACGTGAGACCCTTTCGGTCGAAAATTACATTAAATAGTGTCATGAAGAGCGGAGCTTGTAACGGCCGTTAACGGTCAGTTACGGCGCCGCTTTCGCGGGGGGATTGTCTGTCTTTTCATCGGCTAATGGCGGCGTGGGGATGATGGGAATGCCTTTGCCCAGCAATCTTCCTTCCGCTTCGCGCGTCAGGATAGTGATTGTGATGCGCCGATTGGCCGGTGCGCGTGGATTATCAGGCTCTAGCAAATCGCTGGCAGCCAAACCCACCACGCGGCTGAGTTTTGCATCAGGCATTCCGGCGGCCACCAATTCGCGGCGCGAGGCATTGGCCCGGTCGGCCGACAACTCCCAGTTGCTGTAGCCCCGGTCGCCATTGCCATAGACCGCTGCATCGGTGTGGCCAGCCAGGCTAATGCGGTTTTCTACCTCGACCAACGCGGCGCCAATGTCACGCAAAATGTCGCGCATATACGGCTTGACCAGCGCGCTGCCGCTGTCAAACATGGGCCGGTTTTGGTCATCGACAATTTGAATTTGCAAGCCATCGGGCGTCAGGTCAATACGAATTTGCGAGCGAAACTCGTTCAGGCGCGGCGTGTTGGTGATGATGGCGTCAATTTTTGACTGCAGCGCTTTGATGCGAATTTCATCTTGCTTGGCCACGGCGGCGCGGGCTTCTTCGGGCGATATTTTTTGTCGATTTCTCTCGGCCTCTGTCTTGCGTGTTTGGCCACTTTTTTTGGTCAAATCAGAGCCGCCGCCGGTGATGATGCTGGCGCTGCTGCCCGAGCCTTCGCCGCCCGTCATCGCTATTTTTAAGGGAGTGTTGAAGTAATCGGCCAGCCCCTGCAACTCGCCCTGCGCGGTCGAGCCCAGCAACCACATCAGCAAAAAGAACGCCATCATGGCGGTCATAAAGTCGGCGTAAGCAATCTTCCACGCACCACCATGCGCCGCGTGCGCTTTCTTTTTGATGCGCTTGATGATGATGGGTTGGAGTTTTTTTTCAGCCATGGTGCAAAACCGGTGCGGG
>JAGNSH010000177.1 GCA_017988165.1 Giesbergeria sp.
ATCACGCTGCGCAGCGAGGTTTGCGCCAGCTGCGTAATCGCCATGATGTAGTTGCTCGAACCATAGCTGGCGCGCATCGGATCGGTCACCTGAAAGTACAGCACGCCATCGACTTGCAGCTGGGTGTTGTCGCGGGTGATACAGACTTGGCTGGGCACGTCCAGCGGGATTTCTTTCAGGCTGTGCTTGTAGGCCACGCTGTCAATAAACGGCACCAAAAAATTCAGTCCCGGACTGAGCGTGCCGGCGTATTTGCCCAAGCGCTCTTTGACCCAAGCGTTTTGTTGCGGCACCACTTTGACCGAGCGGGCAATAAAAATCACAGCAATAACGAAGATGACGAGGGCGATTTCCATGGGAAGCCTTTCAGAATTTTTTAAGGGGGTGGCGCAGCTGCTTTACAGCGGATCGACCAGCAGCCGGTTGCCCACCAGTTCAGCCACGCGGTGCTTGCCGGGGGATGGCACAACGCCGGGGCGGTGGATGACCGTCCAAGCGGCGCCCCGGTACTGTACGGTGGCGCTGCCGTCGGGGTTCCAGTGGTCGATGTGCAAAATTTCGCCGACATCCAAGTTGACGCTGCGATCTGCACGCGGCGAAGGATCGCCGGGGCGCTTTTTCTTGATGAAATACCACGCCACCACCGCGCCGCCGCTGACCAGCGCCGCCGTGACGAGTTGTGCCGGCATGGGCAGTCCTAAGTGCGCCGCGATGGCTGCAGCGGCCAAGCCCGTTGCCACCATCAGCAGATAAAAGGTGCCAATCATCAGCTCGATGCCGACGGTGGCGCCGGCAAACAGCCACCACAGAGTGGATTCGTCCATATGTTGTTCCTTGTTGATGCGTCTGTAGTGCGCCACATTCTGGGACATAAAAACAGCGCACCCCAACGCCATAGGCGTTATTCCGTACACTTCGCGCCTTATTTTGTTTTTTGGCCGGGCAGGGCACGGTTGCACGGAGGCTGCGCATGAAATTTCGCTTTCCCATCATCATCATCGATGAAGACTATCGCTCAGAAAATACCTCGGGCTTGGGCATCCGTGCGCTGGCGCAGGCGATTGAAACCGAGGGCTTTGAGGTCTTGGGCGTCACCAGCTACGGCGACTTGTCGCAGTTTGCGCAGCAGCAAAGCCGCGCCAGTGCGTTTATTTTGTCGATTGACGATGAAGAATTCACGCTGGGCGCGGGCCAAGACCCGATTGTTCACAGCCTGCGCAGCTTTATTGGCGAAGTACGGCGCAAAAACGCTGATGTGCCGATCTACATCTACGGCGAAACCAAAACCAGCCGCCACCTGCCCAACGACATCCTGCGCGAACTCCACGGCTTTATCCATATGTTTGAGGATACGCCCGAGTTTGTCGCCAAACACATCATCCGCGAGGCCAAAAGCTACCTAGAAAGCGTGCAGCCGCCGTTCTTTAAGGCGCTGCTGGACTACGCCGAAGACGGCTCCTACAGCTGGCACTGCCCCGGCCACTCGGGCGGCGTGGCGTTTTTGAAGAGCCCGGTCGGCCAGATGTACCACCAGTTTTATGGCGAAAACATGCTGCGCGCCGACGTCTGCAACGCGGTCGAAGAGCTGGGCCAGTTGCTCGATCACAACGGCGCGATTGGCGAGAGCGAGCGCAATGCGGCGCGCATCTTCAATGCCGACCACTGCTTTTTTGTCACCAACGGCACCAGCACCAGCAACAAAATTGTGTGGCACCACACGGTGGCGCCGGGTGATGTGGTGGTGGTCGACCGCAACTGCCACAAATCCATCCTGCACGCCATCATCATGACCGGCGCGGTGCCGGTGTTTTTGAAGCCGACGCGCAACCACTTCGGCATCATTGGCCCGATTCCGCAAAGCGAGTTCGAGCCAGACACCATCCGCGCCAAGATTGCCGCCAACCCGCTGCTCAAAGGCGTCGATGTCTCTCAGGTCAAGCCGCGTGTGCTGACGCTGACGCAATCGACCTACGACGGCGTGCTCTACAACACCGAAACCATCAAGAACATGCTCGACGGCTACGTCGATAACCTGCACTTTGACGAGGCTTGGCTGCCGCACGCGGCGTTTCACCCGTTTTACGGTGCCTACCACGCCATGGGCAAAAAGCGCGCGCGGCCCAAGCATTCGGTGGTTTACGCCACCCAGTCGATCCACAAGCTGCTGGCCGGTATCAGCCAAGCCAGCCACGTGCTGGTGCAGGACTCGCAGACTGAAAAGCTCGACCGCCACCTGTTCAACGAGGCGTATTTGATGCACACATCGACATCGCCGCAGTACAGCATCATTGCCAGCTGCGACGTCGCCGCCGCCATGATGGAGCCGCCCGGCGGCACCGCGCTGGTCGAAGAAAGCATTTTGGAAGCGCTGGACTTTCGCCGTGCCATGCGTCAGATTGAGGACGAATTTGGCAAGGATGACTGGTGGTTCAAGGTCTGGGGCCCGGAAAAACTGGTCGAAGAAGGCCTGGGCCGCGCCGAGGACTGGATCATCCGCGCCGATAAAAAGGGCAAGAAAAACGGCAACAAATGGCACGGCTTTGGCCCGCTGGCCGACGGCTTCAACATGCTCGACCCGATCAAGTCGACCATCGTCACGCCGGGCCTGAGTTTGGATGGCAAGTTTGACAAGACCGGCATTCCGGCCTCCATCGTCACCAAATATTTGGCCGAGCACGGCGTGGTGGTCGAAAAAACCGGCCTCTACAGCTTCTTCATCATGTTCACCATCGGCATCACCAAGGGACGCTGGAACACGCTGCTGACGGCCTTGCAGCAGTTCAAGGACGACTACGAAAAGAACCAGCCGATGTCGCGCGCCATGCCCGAGTTTTGCCAGAGCCACCGCCGCTACCAGCGCCTGGGCCTGCGCGATATGTGCCAGCACGTACACCAGTTGTATGCGCAGTACGACATTGCCCGCCTGACGACCGAGATTTATCTGTCCGACCTGACGCCGGCGATGAAACCGAGCGACGCCTACGCCCACATTGCCCTGCGCAAAACCGAGCGCGTGCCGATTGACCAGTTGGAAGGGCGCATCACCGTCGGCCTGATTACGCCCTACCCGCCGGGTATTCCGCTGCTGGTGCCGGGCGAGGTGTTTAACAAACGCATCGTCGACTACTTGAAATTCGCGCGCGAATTCGCGGCCCTTAGCCCCGGCTTTGAGACCGATATCCACGGCTTGGTCGAAATTGAGGACGAAAACGGCCACGTCAGCTACTACGCCGACTGCGTGGCCAGCAGCCAGGCCGAGCAGGAGCCGGTGCCATTGGCCACCGCAGACAACTTGGTGCAGGTGGGCGATGACGGGCCTTTCGGGCGCAATGTCTGAGGGGCGCGGGCAGCACCTGACACGCCCGGTCTATTGAAGACAAAATAGTAGTCAAAATGGCTGCAAACGCACTGAATACGTGCGGTTGCAGCTATTTTTTTGATAGTGCCATGGTGAAGGAGTTGCCCATGCATACGCCCCCGAAGACGACGCTGGAAATAGCCCGGCTGCAGCACAGCGAGCGCATCTTGTCCAAAACCCAGCAAGACGCGATGTTGCTGGCTGCACCGGGCTTGAGCGAATGCTGGCAAGCGCACGCCAAGCGCCAGACGGTGTTGATACCAGCGGCGGGTGTGCTGGCGGCGGTGGCCGATGGCGTCTCGCTCAGCCCGCAGGCGGCCTTTGCCAGCCGCAGTTTTTTGCAGCAGCTCAACACCCAATTTCTCAACACCCAATTTGGCGGCGGCAGCGGCGCACCCTTCAGCGCAATCGCCAGCGCCTTGCCGCAGCTGGTGCGCCACAGCCATCGCCTCTGGCAAAAGCAATGCCTGCGCCCTGACACCCGCGGCGCTTCCTGCACTCTGGCGGCGCTGCTGGTACGGAACCAGCAAGTCAGCGTGGTGAATGTTGGCGATTCAAGGGTTTGGCGCCTGCGCCACGTCGATGGCGCGTTGCAGTGCCAGCAACTGAGCCACGACCACACCCTGTGGCAGCAGATGCTCGACGCCGGCGAGGTGGCCCACACCGGCGAACAACCCGCGTCGTTCTACCAAGACTTGACGCAGTGCCTGACCTTGGGCGATGCGCACGACGATGTCTGCGCCGATGACGCTGTCGATGGCAGCGAAGATTTTGCCGACAGCGACAGCTCTGCGGTGCCAGAACAAGACTGGCTGCACTGCTGGCAGGGCACGGCATCGGCGGGCGATATCTGGCTGCTGGCC
>JAGNSH010000178.1 GCA_017988165.1 Giesbergeria sp.
CCCTTTTGCCGTCTTAGCGCTGCTGCTTATTCGGTGTCTAAAAAGCAGTTTTTACGGATGATCTCTTCGCGCTCATGCAAGATCATGCCGGTGTCTTTCACCACGGCGCGAATGTAGGGCTCGGGGTCAATCGCCGATTCGACCGCGTGTACGCCGTTGTCGCCTATCAATCCACCGCGCAACCACGTTTGCAGGGCAACGCGGGCGCAGACTGAGGTCGGGTCACCACCGCCCATTTTCAGCAAATGGGTTTCCAGCGTCAGGCGAACTTGGTTGCCGTCGCGCATACCTTCGACTTCGACTTGGTTGGCGTTGCTGCCCGGAAAGCCTTCTTCTGGCATTTCGACGTTGATGCAGCTTTTACCCAAGTCGGAGGCGGCGTATTTGACAAAAAATTGCAGCGGCGAGATGTCTAGACCCGGCAGCGGCTCGCGGCTACCAAAGCCCATTTCTACCAGTCGGCGCAGCTGGTCGTCACCAGCCTTGGGGAAGAAGAAGGAGCGGATGCTGGCCTCTTGCAGCCCTTTGATGAAGTGCGGAATGGTGGCCGCTTCGCCGTGACCGCTGAATGACGTGGGGTAGGTCTCAAACGGTGGCAAAAAGGTGACATTGCGCTCGCCGCTGTAGGCGGGCACTTGCTGGTATTTGCCGTCTAAATATTGAGTGACGTTGCCGGTGTACATGTGAAACAGGTGATCCCACACGCCGGGTGAGAGGTAGTCGGGCACAAACATACACACCCAGCACATGCGCACGGCGGTGGCTTTGTCCATGCGGTTTGCGCCCCAACGTGCCAGCGCATTGGTTAGGCCGGGTGTGGCGCCGCAGCCAATGATAATTTTGGTGCCGGCGGCCTTGGCGCGCTCGTTGTAGCTGTTGTCGGAGACGATTTTCAAAGCGACGTCGTGGTCGTCGTTGATATCCATATAGTCCACGCCCATCTCCAGCGCAGCTTCGATGACCGGGTAGGCGCTCAGATAGAACGGGCCGACAAAGTTAAATACTAAGTTCATCCCCTTCATAGCGGCACGCAGGCCAGCGGCGTCGTTGATGTCGATGTGGATGGCTTTGACGTTGTGGCCAATTTGTGTGGCCAGTGCTTGCGCGGCTTCTAGGTTGCGGTCGCCCAGCACCAATTCGACGTCTTGGGCGTTGCGCTCCATCAGTTGCACGGCCACCGGGCCGCCGACGTTGCCGCACCCCAAAATCAGAACCTTCATCATGTTTATGTCTCCTTGGAATATCGAAAAAACACCCGAAAAAATGCGCTCGAAAGGCACTCAGCCATCCTAGGTAGGGCGTGGTGTTAGCTCTAGTTCCAAGTGGTACCAATACGCGCAAAAAGTGGCGCATCAAGTTTGATGCTTTAGGCCAGTCCGAGGCGCTCTGCCAGGCGCGCTGCCGGCAGCATCACGCGGCGTACTTTGAATTCCAGCAGGCGGGGAAAGCGCACTGTGGTCGGTGGCTCTATCGGCAACAGCAGGTCTTGCGGGCGTTCGGTGGCAATTACCTCGGCCAAGTGCTTGCCCAGCAGCGGCCCCATGACGTTGCCCCATGTACCCAAGTTCATCAGTGCCATCACGCCATCGGCCACTTGGTATAGCTTGGCGTAGTCCTCGTGGTAGATGTGTGACGAGCTTGCGGTGGCACCCGTCCAATATGCCTCCATCTGAATTGGCACCTCTTTGGTTTGCGCAAAGGTACGGTGCAAATAGCGTAAAAAATAGGCGAAGTAGGTCTCTGCCGCGTGCGCTTTGCCGGGGTGCGGAATGGTGGCCGTAATCATCCGATTGCGTCCGTCCATGACGATGGGATACAGCCCGGTCGGAAACTGCGTCAACGCGGCGCGGGTGGGGTTGATGGCATCCAACAAGGCGCTGGGCAGCGGCGCTGTCGCCAAGGCGCAGGCGGTCATTGGGTATTTGGTCTGCGCCAGCTCTGGAAAAAAAGGGTTGCCGTTGTGGCCGCCGGTGCAGATCAACACTTTTTGAGCGCGCACGCTGCCCTGCGCCGTGGTGACGCGCCAGCGCTGGCCGTCTTTTTCGCAGCGCTGTGCGGGGGAGTTGCCGTGAACTTGTGCGCCCAAGCGCGCCGCCGTGCGCGCCATGCCGTTGGTCAACAGGTACGGGTTGACGCGCCCGCCTTCGCGCCAGTGCAGGCCGTAGTGGTAGACATCGGTGCCTAGCAGTTTGCGCATTTGCTCGGTGCCGACGACATCGACGTCGTAGCCCAGCGCCGACCAGTAGGCGGCTTTTTGTTCTAGTGGTGCTTGTTTTTTGTAGGCGGCTTCAATCATGCCGGTCTGCGCCGCGTCGCCCTCAATGCCGTGTTTGCGGCACAGCTCATAGGCCAAATTGCGCTGCGCAATAAACATCTCGATGAATGGCTTGCCTTGCTCTGGCCAAGCGCGCAGCGGTTTTAGTTTGTCGAGAAACGGTTGCACATGGCCGGCATTGCGGCCTGAAGCGCCGTTGCCCGGTTGCTCCGCTTCCAGCAGCGCGACCGACACCCCGCGCTCGGCCAAGTGCAGCGCCAGTGAAGCTCCGGCCAAGCCGGCACCGATGACGACGACGTCGGCCTCGATGTCGTGCTGCAGCGGTGCAAAGCTCGGCGCTGGTGTCGCCGGCGGCCAGCCGCTGCAAGCGATGGGCACGGTGCCGTTTTCATACTCGATGTGCTCAGGGCGGTGCGCGCCAAGCAAGCTGCTGGCGAGGTGGGGGCTGTTCATGGGGAATGTCTCCGACGCATCACGGGTGATTTGGCTGCAGCGCACCCGGTGCTGGGCGTGCGGCAGGGAACGTCAGAAATCGTATTTGCGCTGGCTGTTTGTCTCTAGTACCAGCTGGTACTTTGGCGGCTGCACTGGTGCCGGCGCTGGGGTTTAGCGCAGCACCGAAATGCTGCGCAGCACCAGCCGAATCAAGTCCGCTTGGCTGGCAATGCCCATCTTGCTGTAGATTTTTTTAGAGTAATTGCGCGCTGCAATTTCGGCAATGCCCATCTCTTGCGCCGCTTGGGCAAGCGTGTTGCCGTAGGCCAGCAGCAGTGCCAAGGTGGACTCTTGCCGCGTCAGCCGAAACAGCTGGCCAATGCGGCTGAGTGAATGCGATTGCGTTGGGCGCAGCGCGTCCAAGCTGGCGGTCAGGTCGGATAAATACACCACTGCGCACGGCGCTTGATCGCCTTGGTAGTAGTGCAGCAGCGGCGCGGGATAAACCAACAAACCCAACAGCTTGCTTTGGCAATCACCCAGACGCACCAGCTCGCCGCCTTGCAACGGGCTGTTTTGGGCGCGTGCGGCCATCACCGCGCTAATGGCTTGGTTCAACTCGGCTTGGGCGCCGCGCTCTGCCAAGTTCAGGCGGTTTTGGCTAACGGCGATGCCCGGCCAGTCGGCGATGATGGCCGAAGCGACGCGGTTGATGTGCAGTACCTCGCGCCGGTCGTTGAGCAAGATGCAGCCCAAGGCAAAGTGGTCCACCATGCTTTCGTAAATCGTCTTTTCGATTTCTTGGCGCTTGAGGCGGGCGTACAAACCCACTGCACGCGTCATATGCGGCAGCAGCTCGCGCAGCAGCGCCATATCGGCAGGAGAAAAGCACGGCTGGGGATGCTCCAAGCTGCGAATCACATCCACCCAGCAGCGCACGCCGCCGGGCTCGGCTACGCACAGGCGCAGGCTTTGTGACAGGCCAATGTCTTGCAAAAAGCGGTGCTTGCGCGTGCCCGCCGCTGCCGGTCCAATGACGTTGATTTGCCCCGGCTCCATGCTGCTGGGGCGCAAGGGGTCGTTATCCATGAACTCGGTGCGGTAGGTGGCCTCCACTGCCGCCCAATCGACCTCGTCGCCCGGAATGCTGGCCATGACATACACATCACTGCCGTCATTGTTGACATGGTGCAGGGTGATGATGACGTTGCGCGCCGCTAGCGCAACGCGCAAAGCCTCGGCAAAGCTGTGCCAAGGCACTGCCTCTGAAAGGCCTTCGTAAATCAAACCCAGCAGGGCAGAGCAAGCAGCGCTCGTCGGTGCGGGTGCAGACAGGGTGTTAGCGGGATGTGTCAGCTAACTAAAATAAGAACCGATCGTATGGGGCGCGTTTCATCGATCAAAGTACCAATTGGTACTAAGTCAGGGTAATCACTAGGGTGATAAATGCTGCGGGTTTATCCGCATTCACAGCGCAGGGCGC
>JAGNSH010000047.1 GCA_017988165.1 Giesbergeria sp.
CCCGTATGGCGACCTGTTCTTTGGCGCGGCGCCGCCGCCCAGCCTGTTGGCCCTGTCGGCCACGGTGCCCGGCAGCCGCGCACTGCTGGTGCATTGCGGCAGCCTGAGCAAGGTGCTCTCGCCCGGCCTGCGCGTGGGCTGGATGATTGCACCCGCCGACTTACTGGCGAATGCCACCATGTGCAAGCAGTTCAGCGACGCCCACACCAGCACCTTTGCCCAGGCCACGGCGGCGCAGTATTTGAAAGCGGGCCGGATGCCCGCCACGCTGGCCAAGGTGCGCGCGGTCTACGCCGAGCGCGCCCAGGCCATGGCCGAGGCGCTGCGGCGCGAGTTGGGCGGTGCCATCGAGTTTGTCCAGCCCCAGGGCGGCCTGTTCTTTTGGCTGCGCCTGACCGGCGCGGGCGGCAAGGAAACCGACGGCGCCCAGCTGGCAAAACGCGCCATTGAGCAAGGCGTGGCCTTTGTGCCCGGCGCGCCGTTCTATTGCGCCCAACCCGACCCGGCCACCCTGCGCCTGTCGTTTGCCACGGCCGATGTGGCCAAAATTCAAGAAGGCGTGGCGCGGCTGGCCAAGGCTTTGTAAAGCCGCCTTTCCTACGCCTTTCCTACCGCATTACGCCCGCACCGCGCGCCACGCGGCGTCGGCCAGCTCCTCGCGGTAGCTGCTGGGTGAGGGCAGGGCGCCCGGCCCGGCTGGCGCTGCCAGCCAGGCGCGGCAGTAGCTTTGCACCGGGCCCATCACCAGCGACGGCAGCAGTTCACACGGCAAAGCGCGCACCGCGCCCGACTGGCGGTGCGGCTCAAACCACGTCCGCAGCGCTTGGGTGCGCTGCTGCGCCGCCTGCGCCAAATCGGGCGCGCGCGGGCCGGCGGCGACGGGGCTGCGTGCCTGAAACAGAAAGCGCGCCTGCGCCGGCTGCGCCACCACCCAATCCAGATAGCCGGTGACCAGCGCGCGCACGCCGCCTTCTGCGTCTTGGGCGGCGTCCAGCTGCGCCTGCACGCTGCACGATTGCAGGTTGAAGATGTCAAAAAACAGCGCCGCCACCACGCCTTCCTTGTTGCCAAAGTGGTGGTAGATGCTGCCGACGCTGGCGCCGCAGTGCGCGCGCAGGTGGTCGATGGAAATAGCATCGACGCCGTGCGCCGTGGCGCAGGCCAGGGCGGCGTCCAGGATGTCCTGGCGCCGGTTGCTGGGTTCAATGGGGGGGCTGGAGGCGGGGGTGGGGGAAGTACGGCTTGCCATAGAAGATGATTCTAGAATAAAGTTCTAGAAATTAGTTCTAGAACTTTCTATTTTGTACGGAAACCGATCCATGACATTTTCTTCCACCGAACCAGCGCCCGGCCTGGCCCTGTACCCGCACCTGCTGGCGCCGCTCGACCTGGGCTTTACCCAGCTGAAAAACCGCGTGTTGATGGGCTCGATGCACACCGGGCTGGAAGACGGGCGCGATTTGACGCGCCTGGCGGCCTATCTGCGCGAGCGCGCGCAGGGCCAGGTCGGGCTGATGGTGACCGGCGGCTTTGCGCCGAATATGGCCGGTTGGACCAAGCCGTTTGCCGGCACGCTGGCCAGTGCGGCGGCGGCCAAGCGCCATCAGGTGGTGACGCGCGCCGTACACGCAGAGGGCGGAAAGATTGCGCTGCAAATTTTGCACACCGGCCGCTACGCCTACCACCCGCTGGCGGTGGCGCCCTCGCGCCTGAAGTCGCCGATTACGCCGTTCACGCCGTTTGCCTTGTCGGCCGCCGGGGTCGAGCGCCAGATTCGCGCCTTTGTGCGCTGCGCCGTGCGCGCCCGCGAGGCCGGCTACGACGGCGTGGAAATCATGGGCTCCGAGGGCTATCTGATTAACCAGTTCTTGTCGTCGGCCACCAACCTGCGCCGCGACGCCTGGGGCGGCGACTACAGCCAGCGGATGCGCCTGCCGGTCGAAATTTTGGCGCGCACGCGCGCCGCCGTCGGGCCGGATTTCATCCTGATTTACCGCCTGTCGATGATTGACTTGGTGCCCGGCGGTAGCGCCTGGGAGGAAATCGTCACCCTGGGCAAAGCCATGGCGCAGGGCGGTGCCAGCATCATCAACACCGGCATTGGCTGGCACGAAGCGCGCGTGCCGACGATTGCCACCAGCGTGCCGCGCGCCGCGTTTGCCTGGGTGACGCAAAAAATGAAGGCCGAGTTTGCCGCCGCCGGCATCAGCACGCCGCTGGTGGCGTCCAACCGCATCAACACGCCCGAGGTGGCCGAAGGCGTGCTGGCCAGCGGCTGCGCCGACATGGTGTCGATGGCGCGGCCGTTGCTGGCCGATGCCGACTTTGTCAAAAAAGCCCTGCAAGGCCGCGCCGACCGCATCAACACCTGCATTGCCTGCAACCAGGCCTGCCTGGACCATGTGTTCAAAAACCGCACCAGCAGTTGCCTGGTCAACCCGCGCGCCTGCCACGAGACCGAGCTGGTGTACCGGCCCGCCACGCCAGCGGCGCGCAAACGCCTGGCGGTGGTCGGCGCCGGCCCGGCAGGCCTGACGGCGGCGACGGTGGCGGCCGAGCGCGGGCACGAAGTCCATTTGTTCGATGCGGCAGACGAGGTGGGCGGCCAGCTCAACATGGCCAAAAAAGTGCCGGGCAAGGAAGAGTTTTACGAAATGCTGCGCTACTTGGCGAACCGGGTGCAGGACACCGGCGTGCAACTGCACCTGGGCCAGCGCGTGCAGGCGGCGGATTTGGCCGGCTTTGACGAGGTCATCGTCGCCACCGGCGTGACGCCGCGCGACCCGCGCATTCCCGGCCAAGAGCACGCCAAGGTGCTCAGCTACATCGACGTGCTGCGCCACGGCGCCCCGGTCGGCGCGCGCGTGGCGGTGGTCGGCGCGGGCGGCATTGGTTTTGATGTGGCCGAATTTTTGGTGCAGGGCGGCCATTCGACCACGCTGAACCTGCCGGAATGGCAGGCCGAGTGGGGCGTGACCGACCCGGCGCAGGCGCGTGGTGGCTTGGCACCGGCTGGCCCGCAGGCGACGCCGCCAGCGCGCCAAGTGACGCTGCTCCAGCGCAAAAAAGGCAAGCTCGGCGCCGGTCTGGGCAAGACCACCGGCTGGATTCACCGCGCCGCGCTGAAGATGAAAAACGTCGAAATGATGGGCGATGTGAACTACGAGCGCATCGGCGACGAGGGCTTGCTGGTGTCGTATGGCGAAAAGCGCGAAAACCCGACCTGGATTGCCTGCGACCACGTGGTGCTGTGCGCCGGCCAAGTGCCGCTGCGCGCGCTGGCCGACGCGCTACAGGCGCAGGGCCAGACCGTACACCTGGTGGGCGGCGCGCTGGAAGCGGGCGAACTGGACGCCAAACGCGCCATCGACCAAGCGGCGCGGCTGGCGGCGCGCTTGTAGGCAGTGGCAGGTTTTATAAAAAAGTGAGCACGTAGCGCTTGATTTGCTTGCGTTTCAGCTATAAAAAGCATTGAAAGCTATTATTTACAAGCGCTAATAGCTATTTTTTTGAGAGCGTTTAGGTTCAGGGTTTTCCGCCATAGCAGATACCCTTAGCCGGTTAAGTCGCTGCTATTTGTGCGCTAAGTCAAGGTGATTACAGGAAAAGATGGAAATAGTCAGTATGATTTTGAAACACTAATTCCTCCGTTTTTCTCCCTCTTTCTATCTTGAGTGCTTTGCTCTGGCGGTCATTGGCCATTGGCCATGGGCAAGGGCAAGGGCATTATTTTTGAGGTGATGGTTCGACGCATTTTTGTCTCTTGCAGCCATGCTTTTTACTTCTACCACCCCCACTGCCAGCGCTGCGCCCAGCGCTTTGGCTGCGCGCTGCCTTGCAGCGTGGCAATCGGTGCGCAAAAATCGGCTGATATGGGCGGTGTGGCTGGCGCTGCTGTGTGCCTTGGCCTCTTATTGGGCGCTGTTGCTGCAGTCCCATCAGGCGCAGATGGACAACGTGCAAGCGCAAACCCGCCAGCGCGCCGCCCAGACTGCGCACGCTTTATCGCTGCAAGTGGGCACGCTGATCAAAACCATTGATTACGTCTCGCGCAATTTGGGTGATTTGTGGCTCAGTGGCGATGTCAACGCGCTGGAGCAAGCCATTACCGTAGCCCAAAAGGTGTTGCCGGCAGGCGCCTTGGCGCAGGTGGCGGTGGCCGATGCGCAGGGCAAGTTGGTTTTTTCTAGTTTGTTCAACGAGGCAGCGGCGCCGCTGTGGAGTGATAAATCCGATCGCCCCGGCGTTGGCCCGACGCGCATTTCGATTGCCGATCGGGCCCATTTTCGGGCCCATTTGGACGCCAAAGCGCCGCGTTTGTTTGTCAGCCAGCCGCTGCTGGGCCGGCTCTCGCAGCAATGGACGGTGCAGTTTTCTGCGCCCTTGCTGCGCCAGGGCCAGCTTCAAGGCGTGATGGTTTTGTCGGTGTCGTCTGACTATTTGTCGCGCGCGCTGAGTGACGTTTTCTCTGACGCCAAAGACACGGCCGATGTGGCTATTTTGATTCTGGGCGATGGCACTTACTTGGCGAGCTCGCACGGTTTGGACAAGGTGCTGGGCAAGTCGGTGCCGCCGACGTGGGAGTTTTTGGATCTGACCGAGCAAACCCGTGGCGCCTACGAGGCCACCCCACCAGTCGACCACATTGAGCGCTATTACGCGTGGCACCGCGCGCCGGACTATCCGGTGTTGGTCAACGTCGGTTTAGGCAAAGCCAAGGCGCTGGCCGAAGTGCGCGGCTTGGTTAAAAAAAGCCGCATCAACAACTTGCTGGGCAGCGTGCTGCTGCTGCTGGCGGCTGCAGGCGTGACGCGGCTGTGGTGCAAGCAGCGCGATCAAGCAGTGGCTTTGGCCGCCAGTGGCGAGCGCTTGGAGCTGGCTTTGCGCGGCGGTGACTTGGGGTTTTGGGACTACCAATACAGCACCCGTGCGGTGGCGTGCAGTCAGCGCTGGGCCTCGATGTTTGGCTATGGCGACGAGGCCATCGTGCTGGGTTTTGCCGCCTTGGGCGAGAGCATTCACCCCGAAGACAAAGCGCAGGTGCAGTCGGCGCTGCGCGCGCACTTTAAGGGCAAGACCGAGCAATATGAGGCGCGCTACCGCCGCCGCCACGGCTACGGCCATTGGGTGTGGATATTGGATCGGGGCCGGGTGGTGGAGCGCCGCCCCGATGGTGCCCCTTTGCGCATGGTCGGCACGACGCTGGACATCACCGTACACAAGCTGGCCGAGGCGGCCGAGCAGGCCTACCACGAGCGCATCAGCAAACTGGTGGCACAGGTGCCCGGTGTGGTCTATCAATATCTGTACCGCGCAGATAGAAGCACCTGCTTTACCTACGCCAGCCCCGGCATGGCGGCGGTTTTTGGCGTGACGGCGCAAGAAGCGCTGTTGTCGGCCGACAAGGTGTTTGCCCGCATTCCGCGCGCCGATGTTGAGCGCCTTGCCGTGGCCGCGCGTGCCTCGGTGCGGTGCATGGGCAGTTGGCGCGGTGAGTTTCGTATGTTGCAAGACGATGGATCGGTGCGCTGGATTTTGGCGCAGGCCAAGCCCGAGCGCACTGCTGACGGCAGCATCCATTGGTATGGCTACGCCAACGACATCACGCTAGAGCACGAGGCGGCAGAAAAGCTCAAGCTCAGCGAGGAGCATTTGCGCAGCACCTTGCAGGCGGTGCGCGATGGCCTGTGGGGCTGGGATGTGGACACGGGCGATTTGCAGTGGGATCTGCGCATCAGCGAAATGCTGGGCTACACCGAGTCAATAGGCCCCTTGCAGTACGCGCAGTGGATAGCGATGTTGCATCCGCTCGATCGCGATCGCACCGAGAGCGAATGGCAGGCGCACTTGAACAATCCACGCGATCAGGTGGCGTCGGTGCAATACCGCGTCTTGACGGCCCAAGACGAATGGTTGTGGGTCGAAGCGCGCGGGCGCGTGGTGGCGTGGGGCGAAGATGGCCGCCCGTCGCGCATGATTGGTACCTTGTCCGACATCAGCGCCAACGTCGCTGAGAGCCAACTGCGCCGCGCCGTGCTCGACCAAAGCACGGCCGCTATCGCCATGTTCAACAAAAAGCGCCAGCTGATATATGCCAACGAGCGCGCCGTACAAATTTACGCCGAACTGGGCGTGCAGATAGAGGGGCACGATTCGCTGCCGATGGCGATGAATGCGGGGAATTTTCGTGACCTTGACCCGTATGTGCGCAAGCTGCGCACCCATGGCGAGGTGCGTTTTGAATACAAGCTGGGTGCCAAGAACGCCCCGGCGCGTTGGTTTGACATCCACGCCGTGCTGCGCGACCCCGAAGACATGGACAGCGATGGCATTTGGACGCTGATCGATATCTCGCAAAAAAATGCCTCCGAAGAGGCGCTGGCTACCGAGCATCTGCGTTTGACGACTTTGCTGCACCGCTTTCCGGGCGGCGTGCTGATGCAAGACGCGGCTGGGCACATCGTCATGATCAACCAAAATATGTGTGATTATTTTGACTTGACCGAGACGCCAAGCCACTTGCAAGGGATGCACCACCAGCAGCTGTGCGAATGGATGGGCGAGCAGCGCGCCGCTTGGCTGCACGTGCCGCAAGACGCGCTAGAGAGCGAAAAGCGCCGCACCATCGAGGTCCACAGCCCCAGCGGGCGCATCCTAGAAATCAACTGGGTGCCAATGACCCGCGACGACCAAGAGCTGGGCCGGGTCTGGCTGGTACACGATATTTCTGAGCGGCGCCGGCGCGAAGAAGCGCTGGCCACCTTGGCGGCTACGGATATGTTGACCGGCCTGCCCAACCGGCGCAGCTTTATGGCCGCGCTGGAGGCGGCGCTGAACGAGGGGTGCTGTCGCCCCGGCCCACACAGCATTTTGCTGATGGCCGACATCGACCACTTCAAGCACGTTAACGACACCTATGGGCATTTGGCTGGCGATACCGTGTTGCAACACGTCGCCCACATGATGCGCCAAGGACTGCGCCAGCAAGACTGTGCCGGGCGCATTGGCGGCGAAGAATTCACGGTGCTGCTGCACAGCATGAGCGTGGAGGAAGGGCTGGCGCTGGCCAACCGCATTCGCCAGTCGCTGGCCGAGACACCGGCCATAACTGCAGCCGGCAGCATTGCGGTCACCATCAGTATGGGCTTGGTGGTGCTTGACGCCAGTGATGCCACCCGCGCGCTCAGTCGCGCGGATGAGGCGCTGTATGCCGCTAAAAACGCTGGGCGCAACCAAGTCTGTGTGTGGCAGGAGGGTAAATCGACATGAAATATGCCTCTAGCCCTTTACCTGTAAGCGCTCATAGCTACTAAATTAATAGCTATGACGAGGCTGCGGCGCCGTCAGCCATTATGTAGAAGGGCCATTTTTTGGCGGTTTAGTGGGTGCTGAGCGGGAGTTTTCTGCGCCGAACAGATCCCAGATAGCGATGAACAGCGCCGCGATGGCAGGGCCCAGTACAAAGCCGCTCAGGCCAAAAATAGACATACCGCCCAAGGTAGAAATCAAGACCACATAGTCGGCCATTTTGGTGTCTTTGCCGACCAAAATTGGCCGCAGCACGTTGTCCACCACGCCAATGACGCCGACGGCAAACACCGTCAGCGTGACCGCCTGCCAAATGGCGCCGGTAGCAAAAAAGTAAATCGCCACCGGTATCCAAATCAAGCCGGCGCCAATGGCGGGCAACAGCGACAAAAAGGCCATCAACACGCCCCACAACACCGGCCCTTGGATGTCGAGCACCCAAAAAATAAACCCGCCCAGCATCCCCTGTGTAGCCGCCACCACGATGTTGCCTTTGACGGTGGCGCGAATGACGGTGGTGAACTTGCGGCTTAAGTCGCGCTTGTGGTGCTCTTGCAGCGGAATGGCGTTGCGGATGCGCTTGGCCAGCGCTTGCCCGTCGCGCAAAAAGAAGAACAGCAAATACAGCATGATGCCGAAGCTGATGACAAACTGAAACGTGTTCTGGCCAATATTGAGCGCGCGCGTGGCAATGAACTGGCCGCCTTGCACCGCAGTGGCTGAGAGTTTTTGTTGCAGCTCAGTGATGCTCAGCAGCCCCAATCGATCGAGCATTGCGACCAGCCAAGACGGCAGCGCGGCAATAATTTGCTGAAAATAAGTGCCTACATTGAGCTGGCCGGTGCGCAGGCGCTCATAAATATGGCTGGCCTCTTGAATCAGCGACACACCCAGCAGCACCATTGGCAAGATGGCGACCACCAAGCACAAAGTCAGCGTGGTCAGCGCGGCCAAATTGGGCCGCAGCGGCATACGCTGCAATAGGCGCCGGTGCAGCGGAAAGAAAATAATCGCTAAGGTCACGCCCCAAAAAATAGCCTCGTACAGCGGCCACAAAATACCGGCAAAAGCGAGAGAAACCGCCGCTAAAAGCAATAAGAAAAATTTACTCTGAAGCGATGTGGTGATCATGGTGACAACGGGCTGGAAATGGCGCCAATGTACGCCACCCCAGCCGATTTTTGTGGTGTGGTCTATTTGTCTATTACAGACGAAAAAAGAAACTTTATAGCGCCCGCCCCTGTGTTCGATGGCACAATTGCGCCCGTAACAGGCCCTTCCCAGCCACAGTCGCATCCGCCAACCGGTTCAGCCGTGCCGCGGAAGGTTTCTAAACCAGCTAATGCTTTCCAAAGGAAAGCGGAGGTCAGCGGTATATGAGCGAGACAACGTCCGTCTATCAAGCCTATCAAGGCAACACCTATCTCTTTGGCGGCAATGCGCCGTATGTTGAAGAGATGTATGAAAACTACCTGGAAAATCCAGGCAGCGTTCCAGACACTTGGCGCGATTATTTCGACGCACTGCAGCACGTGCCTGCCGCCGATGGCAGTGATGCCAAAGACGTGCCGCATATGCCGGTCATCAGTGCTTTTGCCGAGCGCGCCAAACAAGGCGGCACCCAAGTTATCCAGGCCAGCGGCGCTGATTCTGATTTGGGCCGTAAGCGCGTTTTCACCCAACAGTTGATTGCTGCCTACCGCAACGTCGGCCAACGCTGGGCCGATTTAGACCCCCTCAAGCGCACCGAGCGCCCCGCCATTCCTGAGCTAGAGCCATCGTTTTATGGCTTTAGCGACGCTGACCAAGAAACCGTCTTCAACACCAGCAACACCTTCTTTGGTAAAGAAGCGATGCCGCTGCGCGAGTTGATCAACGCCCTGCGCGAGACCTATTGCGGCACCTTGGGTGTCGAATATATGTACGCCACCGACCAGAACCAAAAGCGCTGGTGGCAACAAAAACTCGAATCTATCCGCTCTAAGCCGGTCTATAACGCCGAGCAGAAAAAGCACATCCTCGACCGCCTGACCGCTGCCGAGGGACTTGAGCGCTTCTTGCACACCAAATACGTCGGCCAAAAGCGCTTCTCCCTCGAAGGCGGCGAGAGCTTCATCGTCGCGATGGATGCGCTGATTCAAGCCGCTGGCTCTCAGGGTGTGCAAGAAATCGTCATCGGCATGGCCCACCGTGGCCGCCTGAACGTGCTGGTGAACACGCTGGGCAAAATGCCCAAAGACTTGTTTGCCGAGTTCGATCACACCGCCCCTGAAGACCTGCCATCGGGCGACGTCAAATACCACCAAGGCTTTAGCTCCGACGTCTCGACCGTCGGCGGCCCAGTGCATTTGACTTTGGCGTTTAACCCCTCGCACCTTGAAATCGTCAACCCGGTGGTGGAAGGCTCAGTGCGCGCCCGTATGGATCGCCGCGGCGACCCGCACGGCAAGCAGGTGTTGCCGCTGCTGGTACACGGCGATGCAGCCTTTGCCGGCCAAGGCGTGAACCAAGAGACGCTGGCGCTGGCGCAAACCCGTGGCTACTACACGGGCGGCACCGTCCACATCATCATCAACAACCAAATCGGTTTCACCACCTCTGACCCGCGCGATGCACGCTCGACGCTGTACTGCACCGACATCGTCAAGATGATCGAGTCGCCGGTGCTGCACGTCAATGGTGATGACCCAGAAGCCGTTGCCATGGCGATGGACTTGGCGCTGCAATTCCGTATGGAATTTAGCAAAGACATCGTGGTGGACATCATTTGCTTTCGCAAATTGGGCCACAACGAGCAAGACACGCCAGCGCTGACGCAGCCGCTGATGTACAAAAAAATCGGTGCCCACCCCGGCACGCGCAAGTTGTACGCCGACAAGCTCGCTGCCCAAGGCTTGGGCGAGTCGCTGGGCGACGACATGGTCAAGGCCTACCGCGCCGCCATGGACGCGGGCAAGCACACGGTCGATCCGGTGCTGACCAACTTCAAGAGCAAATACGCCGTCGATTGGAGCCCCTTCTTGGGCAACAAGTGGACGGATGCGGGCGACACCGCCATTCCGCTGCGCGAGTGGAAGCGCATTGCCGAGAGCATCACCACCATCCCCGAGAGCGTGACGCCGCACCAATTGGTGAAAAAGGTCTATGACGACCGCGCCGCTATGGGCCGGGGCGATATTGCGGTGGACTGGGGCATGGGCGAGCACATGGCGTTTGCCTCGCTGGTGGCCAGTGGCTTTCCGGTGCGTCTGTCGGGCGAGGACTGCGGCCGCGGCACCTTCACCCACCGCCACGCTGTCATCCATGACCAAAAGCGCGAAAAATGGGACATCGGCTCCTACATTCCTTTGCAGAATGTGGCCGAGAACCAAGCGCCGTTTGTCGTCATCGACTCCATCCTGTCCGAAGAAGCGGTGCTGGCCTTTGAGTACGGCTACGCCTCGAACGACCCGAACACGCTGGTGATTTGGGAAGCGCAGTTTGGCGACTTTGCCAACGGCGCGCAGGTGGTGATTGACCAGTTCATCGCTTCGGGCGAAGTCAAGTGGGGCCGTGTCAACGGCATCACGCTGATGCTGCCGCACGGCTACGAAGGCCAAGGCCCTGAGCACAGCTCGGCGCGCCTGGAGCGCTTTATGCAGTTGTCGGCCGACGCCAATATGCAAGTGGTGCAACCGACCACGGCCAGCCAAATCTTTCACATCTTGCGCCGCCAAGTGGTGCGCAACTTGCGCAAGCCTTTGATCATCATGACGCCCAAGTCGCTGCTGCGTAACAAGGATGCGGCTTCGCCCCTGTCTGAGTTCACCAAAGGTGGCTTCCAAACCGTCATTCCTGAGCAAAATGCCGAGGTGGTGCGCAACGCCGCCAAGGTCAAGCGCATCGTCGCTTGCTCGGGCAAGGTGTATTACGACTTGGTGAAAAAGCGCACCGAGACCGAAGACGACAGCGTCGCCCTCATCCGCGTCGAGCAGCTCTATCCGTTCCCGCACAAGGCGTTTGCCGCTGAAATCAAGCGCTACCCCAACGCTACTGAAGTGGTGTGGTGCCAAGACGAGCCGCAAAACCAAGGCGCTTGGTTCTTTGTGCAGCACTATATTTACGAAAATATGCGCGACGGACAAAAGCTCGGCTACTCAGGCCGCGCCGCCTCTGCCTCGCCTGCCGTGGGTTATTCGCACCTGCACCAAGAACAGCAAAAGGCGTTGATTGAAGGCGCCTTCGGCAAGCTCAAGGGTTTTGTCCTGTCCAAGTAAGGCCAGCGACCCGACTCCAGAACAGAATCCCTATCGAAAGAAACCATATGGCTATCGTAGAAGTCAAAGTCCCCGAGTTGTCTGAATCCATTGCTGAAGCTTCCATGCTGACATGGAAGAAAAAGGCCGGAGAAGCCGTCGCTATCGACGAAATTTTGATTGAAATTGAGACCGACAAGGTGGTGCTGGAAGTGCCTGCCCCATCGGCCGGCGTGCTGGCAGAAATTGTCCAAGGTGACGGCGCCACGGTGGTGTCGGGCCAGCTGATTGCCCGCATCGACTCCGAAGGTGTCGCCAGTGGTGCAGCCGCTGCTGCGCCAGCCGCCGCAGCGCCAGCGGCCGCCGCCGCACCGGTTGCTGCTGTTGCTGCCGCAGCCACCGGTGGCTCTAAGTCCGGCGTGGCGATGCCCGCCGCCGCCAAGCTGTTGTCAGAAAACAACCTGTCGGCCTCGGCAGTGGCGGGCAGTGGCAAAGATGGCCGCGTCACCAAGGGCGACGTCTTGGCTGCTGTGGCTGGCGACGCTACAAAAACTGTAGCTGCAAGCGCAATCCCCACGGGCGTTCCGACCAAATCACTGCCCCAAGTGGCAACGCCGGCGCTGAACTTGGGCGAGCGCCCAGAGCAGCGCGTACCGATGAGCCGTCTGCGCGCCCGCGTGGCCGAGCGTCTGCTGCAATCGCAATCGACCAACGCCATCCTGACCACGTTCAACGAAGTGAACATGGCGCCGGTGATGGAAATGCGCAAGAAGTTCCAAGATGCCTTCAGCAAAGAGCACGGCGTGAAGATTGGCTTCATGAGCT
>JAGNSH010000179.1 GCA_017988165.1 Giesbergeria sp.
GCAAAAATTTCGGGGTTGGAATACAGCGAGTGCGTGACCAGGTGCAGCAGCTGCGCCACTTCGGCTTGAAAAGACAGAGTTTGTTTGCTCATAAAGCTCAGTTGAAAGTTGAATACAAAAAAACAGCGCCAGCGGCACCACTACCAAGCCATGTAGGGGCACGCGGCGCTGGTTTCAAGCCGATATCAACCGTCTAGGTTGATGCGCTCGATGAGCGTTTTCAGCATGTCGTCGGCCTTTTCGTTGGCGATTTGGCAGGTGCCTGCGGCCGCATGGCCACCGCCACCAAACTCCAGCATCATGTTGCCGACATGGGTTTGGCTGCTGCGATCCAAAATGGATTTGCCACAGGCCAGCACCGTGTTTTGCTGCTTTAAGCCCCAAATAATGTGCAGCGAGATGTTGGCCGTTGGAAACAGCGCGTAAATCAAAAATCGGTTGGCCGCCCAAATGGTTTCTTCGGGGCGCAAGTCCAGCACCACCAAGTTGCCAATTTGATAGGCGCAATCCAATATTTGCGCCTTGGCTTTGGCCTCTTGGGCGTAGTACAGATCGACGCGCTCTTGCACGTCGGGCAAGGCCAAAATCTCTGTAATGCTGGCGGTGGCGCAGGATTCAATCAGCTCCATCATCAGCGTGTAGTTGCTGATGCGAAAGTCGCGAAAACGCCCCAAGCCCGTGCGCGAGTCCATCAAGTAGTTCAGCAGCACCCAGTCCTTGGGCGCCAAAATATCTTCGCGCGAATACTGCGCCGAGTCGGCTTGGTCGACCGCCGCCATCATCTCGTCGGTGATGCGCGGAAAGGCGGCTTTGCCGCCGTAATGGTTGTAGACCACGCGCGCCGCCGAGGGTGCGTGTACTTCAATGATGTGGTTGAAGTCGCGCCGGCCCGAGTTGCGGATCGCTTCGGACTCGTGGTGGTCAAACACCAAATGCGCGCCCGGCACATACGGCAAATTGGTGGTGATGTCGCGATCGGTGATCTCGACTTTGCCATCCTGCATATCTTTGGGATGGACAAACACAATCTCATCAATCAAATCCAGCTCACGCAGCAGCACGGCACACACTAGGCCGTCAAAATCACTGCGGGTCACGAGCCGATACTTACGGTTACTCATAGCGTTTCCTTGTTGCAAGTCTCCAACGGCGAATATTAACCATCCGCGCAATCTTGCGCCGCACATTTCCCATGCAGACCGGCAGAGTAGCCGCCCGCAAAACGGGGGTGCGCAGTGTTAAAAGCGCTCGTTCGGCGCCAAATAACGCCACTGCCCCACCGGCAAGCTGCCCAGCGTGATGCGGCCCATGCGAATGCGTTTTAAGCCGACCACTTTGAGGCCAACTTGCTCGCACATTCGGCGAATTTGGCGCTTTTTGCCTTCGACCAACACAAAGCGCAGTTGCTCGGGGTTTTGCCACTCCACCTTGGCCGGTTTGAGCGGCTGGCCGTCCAAACTCAGGCCGTGGCGCAGCCTCTCTAGCAGCGCCGGCGGAAACACCGCCTGCACGTTGCTGCTGACCGGGTCGTTGTCGCCAATTTCTTGCAGCGGCGCGCTGCGCTCGTCGGGGTGGCGTGCAGCCGGCGCGCCGCCTTCGTAGACCACGCGCACCAAATATTCTTTGTCCAGCGCCGAGTCTTCGCCAATCAACTGGCGCGCCACGCGCCCGTCTTGCGTCAGCACCAGCAGGCCGACCGAGTCGATGTCCAAGCGCCCCGCCGGCGCCAGCCCGCGCAGGTGCGGCGGCGTAAAGCGCAGGCCGCTTTGGTCACCACGCCAGTGGCTGCGCGGGTTGATCAAAGACACCGCCGGGGTGTGGCCATCTTCGGCTTGGGCGCTGACGTAGCCCATGGGTTTGTTGAGCAAGATGGTGACGCGCGCATCTTGGTGGCGCTGCGCCGCGCGTTCAACCGTGACGCGGTCTTGCGGCGTGACTTTGACGCCCATCTCGGCAACGGCGCCGTTGACATACACCCAGCCGTGGGCAATCCAGTCGTCGGCCTCGCGGCGCGAGCACAGGCCCAGCTCGGCCAGGCGCTTGTTCAGGCGGGTGGTGGCGGTATCTGCCGAGGCCGTTGGCGCAGCGGCAGCAGCGGCGGGACGGGCGGGCGGCGTTGGGCGGCGCAGCAGCGGGCGTTTGGCGGCGTCCGAGGCATTGGCAGTGCGGGGCAAAGCCGCAGGCGGCACGGGGGGGCGGGTCGAAGAGGGCATGGGGGGTATTTTCAACCAGCGCGTGTGCCCGCACTGGCGCACAGGTGTAGAAAATTAAAAAGATAGCTGATAGCGCTGATGTTTAAACGGTTTCAGCATCTTTTGATACGCAAAGCGTTTAAATACGTGCGCTGATAGCTATCAAATTAAATAGTGGGCTGTTGAGGCTATTTGCTTTTGAAGATGCCTGCGCGCATGGCGCCCAAGTCCAGCACGCGCAGGCCGCCATAGACCACCTCGATGGCGCCTTGCTCTTGCAAGGTGGCCAGTGACTCGTTGACGCGCTGGCGCGACAGGCCGACCAAATACGCCAGCTCTTGCTGCGTGATGCGCAGCATTTGGCCCACGCCCGGGTACAGCACCGGGTTAAACAGCGCCGCCAAGCTGCGCGCCACGCGCATATCGGGGCTGTTGGAGCGGTCGATTTCACGTGCGGCAATGAACTGGCCCAGGCGCTCGTTGAGCTGGTGCATGACAAAGCGGTTAAAGCCAATCGAGTGGTCCAGCAGCCAGTGAAAGGTGTCAATGTGCAGACCGGCCACCACGCTTTTGCGCAGCGCCTGCACGTTGTAGCGGTAGGGCTCGCGCTTGACGGCGGTGCCCTCGCCAAACCAGCCGCCCGGCGGCAGGCCGGCAAAGGTCATGGTGCTGCCGTCGGCGCTGTCGGTGCTCATTTTCAGCAGGCCATCGACCACGCCAAACCAATAAGTCACCGGGCGCCCCACGCGGCACACATAGTCGCCCGGTTGGGCATCGCCCACCAGCAGCGCAGCCAGCGCCTGCTCGCGCTCTTGCGGCAATAAAGCCTGCAACCACGGAATGCCCGCCAAGTCTTGGCTACAGGGGCGGCGGCGGCGCTGGTGCAAGGAAAGATCGTGGCTCATGGGGCGTCGCTGGAGAGGACAGACAAAGAGAAAACGGGCATTTGCTCACACAAAAAATAGCGAAATATGCTTCAACATCGGCCATGATGCCGCTTTTGGCGCCTATCTGCCATCTGTCCAACCTCTGTGTTTTTCAGGAAGCGTTCTATGCACCCCTTGCGATTGCCTGCCGCCCCGCCCTTTCCCAGCCGACGCCGCCTGTTGGCCAGCGCCTTAGCCCTGCCGTGGCTGGGCTTGCCGGGCGCCCACGCCCAAGACAAAACACCTGCCAGCGCACCTGCCAGCGCCAGCACATCCAGCGCAGCAGCGGCCTCCAACGCGCCCATCAAGCTGTACCAATCCACCGCCTTGACTGGGCCGCTGGGCGACTTGGGCTCGGCCATGCACTACGGCGCCACCGCCGCCTTTACCGCCGTCAACGAGCGCGGCGGTGTGCATGGCCGACAGATTGAACTGAGCACGCAAGACGATGGCTACGAAGTGGCACGCGCCAAAGCCAACATCGAAAAAATGATGCACGAGCCCGACTGCTTTGCGCTGTTTAACTGCATGGGCACCGCCATGATTCAAGCGGTATTGCCGCAGGTGCTGGAGACGGGCGTGCCGCTGTTTGCGCCGTTCACTGGAGCGCAGTTGGCCCGCATCAAAGGCGCGCGCAATGTGTTCAACATCCGCGCCAGTTACGCCGACGAGGCCGAAAAAATCGTGCGCCACCTGAGCACGCTGGGCATCACCCGCATTGGCTTGGTCTACCAAAACAACACCTTTGGCCAAGACGTGCAGGCCGGGGTGCAAGAGGCGATGGCGGCGCTAAAAATTGCGCCAGTGGTCACCACCACCGTCAAAGACGACTCGTCAGACGCCGTGGCCGCCGCGCAAAAAATTGCCGCCATTGCTTGCGACGCCGTCATCGTCGGTCTGGCGGGCCAACCGGCGCTCAACTTCGTCAAGGCGTTTCGGCCACTGCGCCGGGGCGTGAGCGTTTATGCGCTGTCGGTGCTGGGCAC
>JAGNSH010000180.1 GCA_017988165.1 Giesbergeria sp.
CTTGGCTGCGGCTCAAAATCTCTAACAATCGCGCCCCGGAGTAGGTGCCGTCGTCAAAGCCGTACCAGCGATCTTTAAAGAAGATGTGGCCGCTCATCTCGCCGCCCAGCGGCGAGTCCAGCTCTTTCATGCGCGCTTTGATCAGCGAGTGGCCGGTTTTGTACATCACCGGCTCGCCGCCGCCAGCGCGGATGGCCGGGGCCAAGCGCTGCGTGCATTTGACGTCGAACAAAATTTTGCCGCCCGGCACGCGCGCCAGCACGTCTTGGGCAAACAGCATCATTTGGCGATCGGGAAAGATGTTGTGGCCGTCTTTGGTGACGATGCCCAAGCGGTCGCCATCGCCATCAAACGCTAAACCCAGCTCGGCGTCGCTGCCCTTCAGCGCGGCAATCAGGTCGCGCAGGTTTTCGGGCTTGCTCGGGTCGGGATGGTGGTTGGGAAAGTTGCCATCGACCTCAGAAAACAGCTCTATCACCTCGCAGCCCAGCGCGCGAAAGATGTCCGGAGCCGACGCGCCGGCAATGCCGTTGCCGCTGTCGATGGCGATTTTCATCGGGCGCGCCAATTGAATGTCGCTGACGATGCGCTCGCGGTAGGCGGGCAGTACGTTGGCCTCGCGCAGGTTGCCGCCGGGGGCCAGTTGCCAGTTTTCTTGCTCCATCGTCTGGCGCAGCGCTTGGATTTCGTCGCCAAAAATGGCGCGGCCGTTCAGCACCATCTTGAAGCCGTTGTAGTCCTTGGGGTTGTGGCTGCCGGTGACTTGGATGCCGCTTTTGCACAGCGTGTTGGCGGCAAAGTACAGCATCGGCGTGGTACACAGGCCCAGGTCAATCACGTCCAAACCCGACTCGGCCAAGCCCAGCATCAAGGCCGACGCCAACTTGGCGCCCGACAAGCGCCCGTCGCGGCCCACGGCCACCATGGTTTCGCCCTCGGCGCGGGCGGCGCTGCCAAAGGCACGGCCCAGGCCACGGGCAATGGCGGCGTTGACGGTGGCGGGCACGATGCCACGGATGTCGTAGGCCTTGAATATCGAGGGTGTGAGCTGCACGGGCGTTCTTTCTGAATGCGGGGGGCGAAGTAAATCCGGCTGCATTGTAGGCATCGACCAACGCCGTCGGCTGCGCACTACCAAATCAATAGCTATAAGCGCATAACCCTGTAAGCGCTAGAGGCCGATTTGTTATGTAATACGCCGTATACCTAAATCCCCCTAAACTGCCGCCATGGTTTTAGCGCACATTTTGTTTCCTTCAGCCGCGCTGCCCCCCCTCTGCCCAAAGGTCGCTGATGCTGCGTGATCTCGTTTTAGCCGCTGGTTTGCTGGCGCTGTTGGCGCTGGCCATGGCGACGATTCCTATCTCCGTGTTGCTGCGCAATTCGCTGCGTTTTCGCCTTGCTATAGGTGCAGTGGCCGGGCTGCTGGCGGGCATCAATATGGCGCTGCCGGCTTTGCACAACATGATGATGCCGTTTGAGGCGCCGCCGGTCAGCAGCGCCATTGCCATGCTGATTTTTGGCCCAGTGGCCGGCTTGGTCAGCGCTGGTACGGTGCTTTTGTTTCACTTTGCACTGCACCCGCCGGGGCACGACGCGCTGGCTATCTCCTGCATGGTCGCTACGGCCGGCTTGGCCTATGGCTGGCGCCAACTGCGCCAGCGCCAAGTGCTACTGGCACTCATCGGGCTGGCGCTGACGCTGCCGCTGGCGTTGCACGCCTGCCTGCAACTGTGGGGCGGCGGCGGCGCCGGCGACTGGATCAATCCGCTGACCTGGCGCTTTGGCGTCGGCACGCTGCTGCTGGGCGGCGGCATTGAGCTGGTGCAAAGCCGCGCCCGCGCCGCCCATGCCTTGCAGCAAGCCCATGGCGCCTTGCAGCGGCGCGAACAAGAGCTGCTGCTGGTGCTGGATGCGGCGCACGGCGGGCGCTGGGAGTGGGATGTCGAGCACGACACCTTCCATTGCAGCGGCGATTTCTATAAGGCGTTTGGCATTTTGGACAGTGACACCCACTGGCGCAAACAACGCTGGGATGCGCTGCGCCACCCGGGCGATGCGGCGCACACCGATCCACATTTGCAGCGCTTTGCCAGCGGCGCAGAAGAAAAACTCAATGCCGAATACCGCGTGCGCGACATCCATGGGCATTGGCGCTGGCTGGTCTCGCGCGGCATTGTGACGCAGCGCAATGCCCAAGGCGCCATCACACGCATGACCGGTTTGCACTTGGATGTGACCGATTACCGCGAAATCGAAGAAGCGCTGCGCACGGCACAAACCAAATACACCGCCATTTACGACACCATGCCCGACGCCGCTGGCATCAGCAGCTTTTCTGATGGCCGCTATTTAGAAGTGAATGCGGCGTTTTGCCAGATGCTGGGCCTGACGCGTGAAGAAGTCATTGGCCGCACCTCGCAAGATTTGCGCATTTGGGCCACCGAGCACGAGCGCCCCAAGTTGCTACAAGCTTTGCAGCGCGATGGCAAGGTCGATCGCCTGCACCTGCTGGCACAGGGCAAAAATCGGCGCATTCCGGGCCTGATGTCGGCACAGCCGGTCGATGTCGACGACCAAGCCTGCATGGTGTTTGTGTTCCGAGACATCACCCAAGAAACCCGCACCAACGACGAACTGGTGGCGCGCAACAGCCTGCTGCAGCAAGCCGGGCGCTTGGCGCGCTTGGGCGCGTGGGAAGACGTGCGCGGCCAAGGTACCGCCTATTGGTCAGACGTTTGCTATGACATCCACGGGCTCTCGCCCAGCGACCCGCTGCCGCGCAACTACATTGCCGAACACGTGGCGCCCGCTTGGCAAGACGCCATGCGCGAACAAGCGCGCCAGTGCATCTTGCAGCAGGCCGAGTGGAGTGCAGAGATTCAAATTGTCCGCGCCGATGGCGACCTGACCTGGGTGCGCGTGCGCGGCGAGCCGGTCGTAGAAAACGGCCGCGTTACCCGCATTCGCGGCGTGATGCTCGATATCGACCAAACCAAGCGCACCGAGCACAGCCTGCGCCAATCAGAGGAGCGCTTTTCGCGCATCTTCCAACTGCTGCCCTACCCGATGGGGCTGACGCGCGTCAGCGACGGCAGCTATATCGACGTCAACAGCGCATGGGAGCAAGCCACCGGCTTTAGCCGCGAAGAAACACTGGGGCAATCCGCCGTCAGCCTGGGCATGTATACGCCCGAGGCGCGCGCCGCCGTCATTGCCGCAGCACAACCCGATGGCCTGTTAGACAGCTACGAGACATTGCTAACCGTGCGCAGCGGCGAGCAACGCACGGTGTTGCAGTCAATGCGCACCACCAATTTGGGCGGCGAAGAATGCTGGTTGTTTGCCATGCACGACATCACCGAGCGCAAACGCATCGAACAGCGCGTGCGCGAACGCGAGGAACTGCTGTCGCTGACCATCTCGGCGGCAGCACTGGGCTTGTGGGACTGGAATTTGCACACCGGCATGGTGACAGGTGACCGCCGCTGGCACGAAATGCGTGGCAGCAACATAAGCGATACCAGCAGCGCCAGCAGTATCGACAGCACCAACCATACCGATCCACTGCCGGCCCTAGCGTGGACTGCGGCCATGGGTTCGACCGACGTGGCAGAAATCAGCGCCGAGGTGATGCGCCATAGCGCCCACCCAGAAACGCCTTTTGATGCCACTTGGCGCATCAGCCACCCCGCAGGCGACGACCGCTGGATCCGCAATCTGGGCAAAATTGTCAGCCTCGACGCCCAAGGCCAGCCGCTGCGCATGGTGGGCGCCTGCATTGACGTCAGCACCCAGCGCGCCCAAGAAGAGCGTCTGCAAAAAATGGCGCATTACGACGCCTTGACCGGCCTGCCCAACCGGGTGCTGCTGGCGCAGCGCCTAGAAGAGGCCATGGCCAACGTACAGCACAGCCAAAAGCTGCTGGGCGTGGCCTACCTTGATTTGGATGGCTTTAAGCCAGTCAACGACCGCTTGGGCCACGAGACCGGCGACCGCTTGCTGGTGATGGTGGCCGAGCGCCTGACGCGCGCGCTGCGCGCCTCGGACTGCGTAGCGCGTTTGGGGGGCGACGAATTTGTCATTTTGT
>JAGNSH010000048.1 GCA_017988165.1 Giesbergeria sp.
CCAGCGCGCGCGCCGCGTTGTAGGCCTTGTAGGCGGCGTTGGACTTGGGCGCCACGGCCAAATACAGCACGCATTCGGCCAGCGCCAGCTCGCCCTCGGGGCTGCCCAGGCGCTCGTAGACCTCGGCGGCGTCCAGCGCCATGCGCAGCGCGCGTGGGTCGGCCAGGCCAATGTCTTCGCTGGCGATGCGCAGTAAGCGCCGTGCCACATAGCGCGGGTCAACGCCGCCGTCGAGCATCCTCACCAGCCAATACAGCGCCGCGTCGGGGTCGGAGCCGCGCACCGACTTGTGCAGCGCGCTGATGGTGTCGTAAAACTGCTCGCCGCCTTTGTCGTAGCGGCGCAGTTGCTGGCCCAGCACCTGCAGCACGCGCGCGTCGGTCAGCTCGGGCCACTGCTGCTGCTGGGCGGCCATCGCCAAGGTCTCTAGCGTATTCAACAGCCGCCGGGCATCGCCATCGGCGTAGGCCACCAAGCGCTCTACTGCTTCGCTTTCGATAGCTATAAGCGCTTGCTGCGCTTGGGCTAGAGCCACAATTTGCTTTAAATCTGCCGTAGACAAGGGCTGTAGCACGTACACCGCCGCGCGCGACAGCAGGGCGGAGTTGACTTCAAACGACGGATTTTCAGTGGTGGCGCCAATGAAGGTGAACAGGCCGCTTTCGACGTGCGGCAAAAACGCATCTTGCTGGTTTTTGTTAAAGCGATGCACTTCATCGACAAACACAATCGTCTGCTGCGCCAGCAAGCCGCTGCGTGCCGCTTCGGCGCGCTCGACGGCGTCGCGGATGTCTTTGACGCCGCCCAGCACCGCGCTGATGCTGATGAACTGCGCATCAAACGCCTCGGCCATCAAGCGGGCAATGGTGGTTTTGCCGACACCGGGCGGGCCCCACAAGATGCAGCTGTGCGGCCGGCCCGACTCAAACGCCAAGCGCAGCGGCGTGCCCGGCCCCAGCACCTGCTGCTGGCCCACCACCTGCGCCAGCGTGCGCGGGCGCAGGCGCTCGGCCAAGGGCTGGTGGGCCGCCATGCTCAGGGCTTGAGCACGTCAGCGCCGGCGGGCGGCTGAAATTTGAAGGTATCCGCCGGCAGCGCCGCCAGCGTTTGCAGCTGGGTAAAGCGGATCATTGAGCGCTGGCCAAAGCTGTCGAGGATGTCCAGCGCCGCCAGTTGCTCGCCGGCAAAACCAATGCGCACACTTTGCAGCGCGCCGTCTTTGCTTTTGGGGCGGGCCAGCACCCATTCCAAGCCACCCTCTGGCGGCGCCGATTCGAGGGTGAATTCGGTGCGCAGCGCTTTCAAGTTAGCCGCTGAGGTCAACAGCGCCGCTGGCGTGCTGCCCAGCACTTGGGCTTGGGCGCGCTGCGTGACCTGGTTCAAATCGACGTCGTACAGCCACAGCGTTTGGCCGTCAGCGACGATGGTTTGCTCAAACGGTTTTTGGTAGACAAATTTGAAACGTCCCGGGCGCTGAAAGGCAAAGGTGCCGCTGGAGGTTTTGCTGCGCCCGGCCTTGCCGTCTTTGGCCGGCGAGGTCACCACCTGCGTGAAGTCGGCTTGGCCTGCCTGCGCTTGGGCCATAAACAATTCAAGGCTTTCTAGGCCTGCAGCGCTTGCCAGCTGTGCGCTAACAGCTATCAAAATAGTAGTAAATAGTTTTTTCATAGTTCGCTATTACAGATCACCATGGCGCTCTGGAAGCAGTAGTTCGCGCTCGGAGGCGCTATTGAGGGGGCCGACGATGCCGTCTTTTTCCATCTGCTCTAGCAGGCGCACGGCGCGGCTGTAGGTGATGCGCAGCTGGCGCTGTAGGTGCGTAGCTACCGTGTTGCGGTCGGCCAGCACCACCTGCACCGCCTGCTCGTACAGCGGATCAGAGCCCGAGCCACTGTGGGCACCGCCGTCGGTGCTGGCATAGCTGTCCCAGCGGCGCTCGACGCTGCTGCCCTTGAGCACGCCGTTGATGTAGTTGGGCTTGCCTTGGCTCTTCAGGTGCGCCACCACGCGCTGCACTTCTTCGTCAGAGACAAAAGCGCCATGCACCCGCACCGGCTGGCGGGCGCCAGCGCCGGCGACATACAACATATCGCCCATGCCCAGCAGCGCTTCGGCGCCGGTTTGGTCAAGGATGGTCAGGCTGTCGCTGCGGGTAGACACCTGAAACGCAATGCGCGTCGGGATGTTGGCCTTGAGCAGATCGGTGACGACATTCGGATAGGGCCGCTGCGTGGCCAGCACCAAGTGAATGCCAGCGTCGCGCGCCTTTTGCGCCAAGCGGGCAATCAGCTCTTCAATGCGCTTGCCCACGCCCAGCATCAAGTCGGCCAGCTCGTCGATGACGATGACGATGTGCGGCAAATGCTCCAACAGCTCGGGCGGTGCCAGCGGCTCCAAGGCGCCCGATCCTTCGGGGTTGAACACCAAGGTGTCGTCGACGCGGCGCTCGCGCACTGCGACTGCCTCGGCCACTTTGGCGTTGTAGGCGGCCAAGGTGCGCACGCTCATCTTGGCCATGAGTTTGTAGCGCCGCTCCATCTCCACCGCGCACCAGTTCAGGCCATAAGCGGCCTGCTTCATATCAGTGACCACCGGCGCCAGCAGGTGCGCAATGCCGTCGTAGGCCGACATCTCCAGCATCTTCGGGTCGATCAGCAGCAGGCGCAGGTCTTTGGCCTCGGCCT
This sequence comes from Giesbergeria sp., assembly GCA_017988165.1. GTDB lineage: Bacteria > Pseudomonadota > Gammaproteobacteria > Burkholderiales > Burkholderiaceae_C > Simplicispira. The sequence goes on from JAGNSH010000048.1 coordinate 2,685, forward strand.
TGTAGAGCAGCGACAACATCATGGCGCTGATGCCGACCGACTTGCCCGAGCCAGTGGTGCCGGCCACCAGCACGTGCGGCATCTTGGCCAAATCTGCCACCACCGGGTTGCCAACAATATCTTTGCCCAAGACCATGGTCAGCAAACTGTGGCTGTCTTGGTAGGCCGGCCCGGCCAAAATTTCGCCCAGCTTGATGGTGTGGCGCTTGGCGTTGGGCAGCTCCAGCATCACGCTGCTTTTGCCACGCGCTGGCTCAATCACGCGGATAGAGGCCAAACTCAGCGCGCGCGCCAAGTCTTTGGCCAGCCCGGCAATGTGTTCGCTTTTGACGCCCGTGGCGGGCTCGACCTCGTAGCGCGTGATGACCGGCCCGGGCATGGCTTCTAGCACCCGCACTTCGACGCCCAAGTCTTTGAGCTTTTTCTCAATCAGGCGGCTGATCATCTCCAGCGTTTCGGCATCGACGCTGTCTTGCACTGGCACCGCACTATCGAGCAGCGACAAGGGCGGCAGCAAGCTCTCGCGCCGGGTGTTGCAAGCGCCGGCCAAGCGATTTTTAGCCACTGATGCGCTCGCGTCCGCGTCCAGTGCCAGCGCTGCCTTGTCTCCAGGGCCATCAGCGCCGATGCCGGTGCCGGTGCCCTCTTCGGGCGCCAGCGGCGTATCCAACAGCACCGGCTCGATGATGCGCAGCGGTTGGGCGTGCAGCACCTCGCTCTCGCTGCGCTCTTCTTTCACCGCGCCTTCACGTTGCAGCGCGGCGCGCTTGCCAACGGCCAAGTCTTCCGCCACTTCGCGCCAAGTGCGCCGCCATTGCAGCAACTCGTCAATATGTCGGCCGACCACTTCGGCCACCCGACTCCAAGAGAAGCGAAACACCAAGCCCGCGCCAGCCACCGCCACGGCAATCGCCACCAAGCCCGAGCCGGTAAAGCCCAGCCACTGCATCGCCAGCGGGCCGATCACATAGCCCAGCACGCCACCAGCGTGGCCGGGCAAAAAGCCCTCAAAACGGTACATTCGCGACCATTCGAGCCCGCCACTGGCGCCCAGCAACAGCGCCAAACCAGTCCAAAACAAAATGCGCCGGCGCAGCAAAAACAGCACCGAGTCTTTTTTCGGGTTTTGCGCATTCGGCTGGCCAGCGCGAATCCAGCCCGCCAGCGATGCCAACCAAGCGCCCGCGCCCGCCGCCACGCACCACCAGGCCGAAAAGCCAAAAGCAAAGTAACTGATGTCGGCCAGCCAAGCGCCCAAGCGCCCGCCCCAATTGGCAATCACCAGCGACGCCGTGGCCCCCGAGGTCGACCACGCCGCATCTGTCGGCGCATAGCTGATAAGCGCCAGTGACCAAAAAACCAGTGCTAAAAAGCCCAGCAGCAGCGCCACCTCGTGGCCAAAGCGGGCAATCCCCGAGCGCGGCGCGGCCTTGTCGCCCGAAGAAACATTCAAGGTATTGAAGGAATAGGTCATAAATGTGCCGCCAGAGCTTACCCCAAGCCCGTAGCCCCAAAGGGGTAAGGCGCCCAGCGCCAAAGACAGGCACTTGGTTAATACTTAGGCTTCACTGTTCATTCACTCGCAGGCTCTATGACCACACCACAACACGCCAAAGTCCTCATCCTCGGCTCCGGCCCGGCTGGCTACACCGCCGCCATCTATGCCGCGCGCGCCAACTTGAACCCAGTACTGATCACCGGCATGGCCCAAGGCGGCCAACTGACCACCACCACCGAAGTCGACAACTGGCCCGCCGACGTCAACGGTGTGCAAGGCCCCGAGCTGATGCAGCGCTTTTTGCAGCACGCCGAGCGCTTTGAGGCAAAAATTGTTTTTGACCACATCAACCAGGTCGATTTTTCACGGCGCCCGTTCACGCTCACCGGCGACAGCGCCACCTACACCTGCGACGCGCTGATCGTTGCCACCGGCGCTTCGGCGATGTATTTGGGCCTGCCCTCAGAGACGGCGTTTATGGGCAAAGGCGTCTCGGGCTGCGCCACCTGTGACGGCTTTTTCTACCGTGGCCAAGACGTCTGCGTCGTCGGCGGCGGCAACACCGCCGTCGAAGAAGCGCTGTACCTGTCGGGCATTGCCCGCACCGTCACCTTGATCCACCGGCGCGACACCTTCAAGGCCGAGCCCATCTTGGTCGACAAGCTGATGGCGCAAGTGGCCACCGGCAAAATCGTCCTCAAAACCTTTCACACGCTGGACGAAGTGCTGGGCGATGCCAGCGGCGTCACCGGCGTGCGCATCCGCCACACGCAAAGCGGCCAGACCGAAGACTTGGCGCTGCACGGCTGCTTTATCGCCATCGGCCACGCACCCAACACCGGCATTTTTGTCGGCCAGCTGGAGATGGAAAACGGCTACATCGTCACCCAAGGCGGCCTCAAAGGCTTTGCCACGCAAACCAGCGTGCCCGGCGTTTTTGCCGCCGGCGACGTGCAAGACCACATCTACCGCCAAGCCATCACCAGCGCCGGCACCGGCTGCATGGCGGCGCTGGACGCGCAGCGCTTTTTGGGCCAATAAGCGCGCGCTATAATCTGCGGCTTTGCTCAAAACTGGCCCCGCGCCAGTCAGCGGCAAATGGGGTTACCGCCACCCTCTCATGGCGAGGTGAGGTTTGCGCCCAGCGTGCAGACCGTTCAAAAGTATCGGAGTGTCCGCATGGCACGCGTATGTGAAATTACGGGCAAAAAGCCCATGGTGGGAAACAATGTTTCCCACGCCAACAACAAGACCAAGCGTCGTTTTCTGCCTAATTTGCAGTACCGCCGCTTCTGGGTGGAAACAGAAAACCGTTGGGTGCGCCTGCGCATCTCGAACGCCGGTTTGCGTCTGATCGACAAAAACGGTATTGATTCTGTGCTCGCAGACCTGCGCGCACGTGGCCAGGCTTAAGGAGAACCACCATGGCAACCAAAGGCGGACGCGACAAAATCAAGCTGGAATCGACTGCAGGTACGGGTCATTTCTACACCACCACCAAAAACAAAAAGACAATGCCCGAGAAAATGCTGATCATGAAATTTGATCCAAAAGCTCGCAAGCACGTCGAGTACAAGGAAATGAAGCTGAAGTAATTCAGTCTTTGCGTCTTTGCTCTCAGCAAAAACCGCCTACGCAGTCACCTGCTAGGCGGTTTTTTTGTGCCCTGCACTGATAAAAATAATAGCTACCAGCGCTTGCATTTATTGGCTTTCAAGGCACTTTAACCCTGAAAGCCTTTAAACACGTGCGCTAGCAGCTATCATTTTTTAAGTCTTCTTAAATTTTCTTCACCCAGATAGCGGCAAAAAAGCCGTCGGTGTGGTGGATATGCGGCCACAGGCGCAGGTAGCGCGTGCCCGTCTCGCCGCCGCTGCACAGGCCCGCCGCGCCGTCGACCTTCAACTGCGCCAACACTTCGCCCGCGTCCAGCGGCTCAAAGTCGGGGTGGGCGGCGGCAAAGGCTTCGGCAATGGCTTCGTTTTCTTGCGGCAGCACGCTGCACGTGGCATAGGCCAAACGGCCACCGGCCTTCACCAGCCGCGCGGCGCTGGCCAAAATCGCCGTCTGCTTGGCGACCAATTCCTCCACCGCTTTGGGCGACTGGCGCCATTTCAAATCCGGGTTGCGCCGCAGCGTGCCCAGCCCCGAGCACGGTGCATCGACCAGCACCCGGTCAATCTTGCCGCTCAGGCGCTTGACGCGGTCGTCGCGCTCATGGGCAATCGCGGCGGGGTGGACGTTGGACAAACCGCTGCGCTTCAAACGCGGGCCGAGTGCATCGAGCCGGTGGCCGGACACGTCAAACGCATACAACCGCCCGGTGCTGCGCATGGTGGCGCCAATCGCCAGCGTCTTGCCGCCCGCGCCAGCGCAAAAGTCCACCACCATCTCGCCGCGCTTGGCGTCCAGCAGCAGCGCCAGCAATTGCGAGCCTTCGTCCTGCACCTCGATAGCGCCGCGCACAAACGCCGGCAACTTGGCCAGCGCCGGTTTGCCCTCGACGCGCAAGCCCCACGGCGAATACGGCGTGATTTCAGATTTGATAGCTGCTTGCGCAAGCTCCTTCTGCACATCGGCGCGTTTTTCCTTCAACACGTTGACGCGCAAGTCCAGCGGCGCGCTGCCCGACAGCGCCTGCACCAACGGCCAAAAGCCGTCGCCCAGTTGCGTCTTCAAAGGCTGCACCAGCCACTCGGGCAGGTTGTGGCGGTGGCGCTCCAGCAGCTCGTCTTGCACCACGTCGTCGCACATCTCCAGCCATTGCAGTTCGCGGTCGTTCAGTCCGGCCTTCAAAAAATCGCGCTCGCCGTGCAGCGCTTTCGGGTTTTTACGGCGCGCTTCTTCGTCCTGCCAATGGGCAAAACCCAAGATGGCCAAACGCCGCTCTTTGGGCCCGGAGCCGGACGGTGCCATGTGCTCAAACAGCAGCTTTTTGCGCAGCACCGTATAGACGGTCTCCGCCAGCGCGGCGCGCTCGCGTTGCCCCAGCCCACGGTTGTCGCGGAAAAACCGCGAAACCACCATGTCGGCCGGGTGTTCAAAAGTAAGGGTGAGCCTGACGAGTTCAGCGCAGGCATTGATTAAGACGTTGGGATGCATAGCGGGCGATTGTCCCACTGGTGGCTCAGGCCAGCGCCGACGCTGCGCCAGCAGCGCTGCCCAGCCACTGCGCAATCGCCCTCGGATACAGCAAATGCTCTTGCGTCAGCACGCGCGCGGCCAGTTGGTCGGCGTCGTCGCCGGGCAATATCGGCACGATGGCTTGGTCGATGATCGGGCCAGCATCCAAGTCCGCCGTCACCAGATGCACGCTGGCACCGGCAAATTTGCAGCCGGCATCAATCGCCCGCTGGTGCGTGTGCAGGCCGGGAAACGCCGGCAAGAGCGACGGGTGGATATTCACCAACCGCCCAGCGTAGTGGTTGACGAAACCGGGCGAGAGGATGCGCATAAACCCTGCCAGCACCACCAGCGCCGGGTCATAGCGGTCGATCACTGCCGCCAGCTCGGTATCAAACGCTTCGCGGCTGGGAAAGGGCTGGTGCTCTAGCACTTCGGTGGCAATGCCTTGGGCGCGGGCAAATTCCAAGCCTTTGGCGCTGGGTTGGTTGCTGACCACGGCCATCACGCGTGCTCCATAGTGTTGCTGCCAGCGCTGTTGCTGGGCTGCATTTACGATGGCGGCCATGTTGGAGCCGCCGCCTGAAATCAATACCACAATGTTTTTCATCAATAACCTTTTGCAATTCATTTGCAATCCAGCCTGAATTATCCCCGCCATGTCCTTTGATCTTGCCGACCGTCCCCTGAGCGCCACCGAAGCGCGCGTGCTGGGCACGCTGATGGAAAAAGCCCGCACCGTGCCCGACAGCTACCCGCTGACGCTGAACTCTTTGCTGCTGGGCTGCAACCAAAAAACCACCCGCGAGCCGGTGATGAACATCACCGACGCCCAGGCGCAAGAGGCGCTGGACGAGCTCAAACGCCTGTCGCTGGTACACGAAAACACCGGCGGGCGCAGCGTGCGCTGGGAGCACAACTTTCAGCGCGGCGTTGGCGTGCCCGAGCAGTCTGCGGTGCTGCTGGGCCTGTTGATGCTGCGCGGCCCGCAAACTGCCGGTGAGCTGCGCATCAACGCCGAGCGCTGGTACCGCTTTGCCGATATTTCTTCGGTCGAGGGTTTTTTGGATGAGTTGCAAGAGCGCAGCCTCGAAAAGGGCGGAGCGCTGGTAGTGCAACTGCCGCGTGCCCCCGGCGCGCGTGAGCAGCGCTGGGTGCATTTGCTGTGCGGGCCGGTCGATGTCTCGGCACCGATGGCGGGCACGGCCAGCGGCCACAGCGGCCAGCACAGTGCAACGCCCGCAGTGCAAGCGCGCATCGAGGCGTTAGAAGCGCAGGTCGCCACGCTGCAAGCCATGGTGCAGCGCCTGTGTGATGAGTTGGGGATTACGGCGCAGCCAACGCCAACGGCACCAACTGCGCCGCCAACCAGCCCCGCAGACTGTTGATAAACGCCCAGTCCTGCACGCGCGGCAGGTCGTGCAGGCGCACCACCGCTTCTTGCACACGGCCCTCGCGCAGGGCCACGGCGCGGCCCACGCCGGGCAGCAGGCCGCAAGACAGCGGCGGCGTGACCCAGCGCCCGTCCAGCAGCAGGGCCAGGTTGCCGAAGGTGCTTTCGGTGATTTCACCGGCCTCGTTCCACAGCACGGTGTCAAACACACCGGGCGCGCTGCACGCATCCGGGGCAAACGCTGCGTAGTGCGCGCGGCGGGTGGTTTTGTGGCGGACGAATTCGCTGTGGGCCTCGGTAAACGCGCGCGGCGCCAGTTGCAGGCGCACCGGCTCGGGCGTGGCGTGCAGGGCGAAGGCTTGGGCCTGCGCCAAGCCAGCCGCATCGAGCAACAAACGCACGCGCCACGCGCCTTGCGGGTGGGCAGCGGCCACGCGGTGCAGACACTGCTGCAGCGCAGCGGCGTCCCACGGGTAGTTGAAATGCAGCGCCGCGCGTTGCAAGCGCGCTAAATGATCGGCCAAGTGGCGCCACTGGCCGCCGTGCAGCGCCAGCGTTTCTAGCAGCGCAAACGGCGCACTGGCGCGCACGGCAAAGGCGCGTTTGTGTTGCCATTCCTGCCATTCGGCTTCGGCCTGCGCGCCCGAGGTGATGCCGCTGCCAATGCCGCAGCGCACGCGCTGGCCTTGCAAACTGCCTTGCAGCACCAGCGTGCGAATCGGCACGTTAAACGTCGCGCGGACAGCGCCGGGGCCTGCTGACGGGTCGGGGCGCACCATGCCAACAGCGCCGCAGTAGATGCCGCGCGGGCCAGCCTCTAGCTGCGCAATCGCCTGCATGGCACGCACTTTGGGCGCGCCGGTGATGGAGCCGCACGGAAACAGCGCCGCAAACACCTCCACCAAGGTGGTGCCGGGCCGCGTGCGCGCGTGTACGTCAGAGGTCATTTGCCAGACTGCCGGCAGGGCTTGGGTGTGGAACAGCACCGGCACTTGCACGCTGTACGGCTGGGCGATGCGCGAGAGGTCGTTGCGCAGCAAATCAACAATCATCACGTTCTCGGCGCGCTCTTTCGGGCTGGCGCGCAGGGCGGCGGCGTGGGCCGCGTCTTGCTCGGGCGTGGCACCGCGCGGGGCGGTGCCTTTCATCGGGCGCGTCAGGATGTGGCCTGCTTCGCCCGGGGAGCCGCTGCGCCAGTCAAAAAACAATTCGGGCGACACCGATAGCACATGGCTTTGACTTGCGCCGTCGCCCATGTCCAGCAGCGCTGCATATCCGCCCGGCTGGGCGCGTTGCAGCGCAGCAAACAGGGCGCGGGCGGTGTCTGCAGCCACGGCGCCATGGCCTTCGACGCTGGCCTCGGTCTGCGCTGTGTAGTTGACTTGGTAATAGTCGCCAGCGGCAATCGACTGGTGGATGCTCGCCAGCGCGGCGTCGAAAGCGGCGCGCTCGGGCAGCGTGTGCCAGTGCAGGGTGGGGGCGCTGGCCGCGTCCGCAGCGCACGCTGATAGGGATGGCGGTTGCGGTTGCGGTTGCGGTTGCGGCGCGTCGTAGACCGCAAACCACGCCAGCGGGGCGTCGCCGGCGTGGGTTTGCAAGGCGGCATCAAAGGCGGCAGCGGCCTCGTAGCGCAGCGCGCCAACGCACCACGCGCCTTGCTCGGCGGCGGCTTGCACTGCCGCCAAAACCGCGCGCACCTCAGCCAGTTGCGTGGCTATCAGCAGTTGGCGCGGCGCGGCAAAGCGGTGCTGCCAGCGCGGCGCAGTGCTGTCGTGCGGGTCGGCAAAGTCGATGGTGCAGGCGTGGGCAGGCATAGGCGCGGGCGGCGCGGGCTTGTATGTTTTATTTTTACGTTTTACGTTTTACGTTTTACGTGGGCAGCCCAGCGACAAAGTTGCGCTTGGGTTTGTACTGCGCCCGCAGCGTCGCCAGCCAGACGGTTTTTTGCACCGAATCCATGCGCGCGGTGATGGTTCTGACCAGCTTCAGCGCGTCGCTGTAGGGCGATGCGGCTACTGCCATCACCGTGGGAAAGACGCGCAGCAGCAATTCGACCGCCGCTGCGTCTTGCGCGGGCGGCAGTTGCTGCGCCAGCGCTTGCAGCGTGTGCATATCGCACTGGGTGCCGGGCGTCAGGGCCAGCGCCAAGGCGGCGCCTAGGTTGCCATCGGCCAAATGCCAGTTGATTTGCACGCTGACGCGCCGGCCGATCAAGGCATCGCGCTGGCGAAACGGGCTTTTGCGCTGGCGCTCCATTTCTTCGACTTCGCGCTGCTCAATCCAGGCAAACAATTCGCCGCGGTAGGCGCTGCGGTCGTGGCCGGCGCGCTCGGCGGTGTCCAGCACTTGGGCGTACAGGCTGGCCGATGGCTGGGCGTGCAGGCGCCGCAGCAACAAAGGCAGGGCCGCAGCGTAGTTGCCGCCCTGCAAATGGCAGTGCAGCAATTGCGTCTCGCAGGTTTTGTCGTTGGGGTAATGCGCCGCGCCCACCTGCGCCCAGTGCAGCGCTTGGTCGTGCCAGCCTTGGGCTTGGCACCACTGCACCAGTTCGACAAATTCGACCGGCTGCTGCGCGCTGTCGGTCATGGCCGCCAGCACCGCTTGGGCGTCGCCTTGGCTGCGCAGGCTGACCAAGTAGCGGTAGCGCAACAGGCGGCGTTCGTTGTCCGCTGCGCTACTGGCATTGGCGGCATTGGCGGCATTGGCGGCATTGCCGGGTGTCGGGGCCAGATGCTCTTGCTGCCACGCCTGCCAATCGGCTTGGACGCGGGCGTGGTAGCAAGCGCGCACCGCTGGGCCAGCGGCGGCCAGCACCGCGCCTTCGTCCCACATCTCCCACGGGTCGGCGGCCACCAGCGCCCACCAGTGCTCCAGCCAGTCGCCCGGCGGCGGGGCCGCTTGCAGCGCTTGCAGCAGCAGCGCTTGCAGCGCCTCGCTGATGTCGCTTAACTCGCCATCGCCGTCGTCAGCGCGCACTGCCACGTCGTACAGCGCGTGCAGCGCGTGCTCGCACAAGTCCAACAGCACGGCAGGGTCGCGCTGCAACCAAGGCTGCAACTGCGCTTGCAACTGCGCAGCGCGCTGGGCGTAGCGGCTGACGTGGACGCGCTCTAGCCATTCGCGGTCGTCGCGCAGCACATCGGTGATGGCCACGCGCAGCGCCTGCGGGTCTTCGCGCGCGGCCCACAGTTGCAGGTCGGCCATCAGCTCTGGCTCGCTCTCGGCCCAAGCCCATAAACGCTCGGCCAGCGCCGGGGCGCTTTGGGCTTGGACAAAGCGCAGCAAGGTGGCTTGCGAATGGGCGCGGGCGGAGGCGGGTCGAGCGGTCATAGAGAAGAGGCTTCTGGTTTTGAATGAAAACAGGCTCTAGCGCTTATGCAGTAAGCGCTTGTAGCTA
>JAGNSH010000181.1 GCA_017988165.1 Giesbergeria sp.
CCACATCTTGCTCAACAGCTTTGCAAGCTACAAAAACGTCACGTTGCGCGCTACCTACCGCCTGCCCAGCGCCAAAGCTACTTTGAGCGTCACCAAGACGGGCACCGGTCAAGGCGTGGTGCAGTCGATATCGAGCTTGGCAGCGCCAAGCTTCGCATACGGTGGACAGGTTAGCCCGTCTATCGTCGGTGGAGAGCCAGCCCCGCTGGGCGCTTGGCCGTGGCAAGTGCTCCTGAGCGTTACCACCCATGCCGGTTCCTTCTTGTGCGGTGGATCGCTGGTCTCCGATCAGTGGGTGCTGACGGCTGCGCATTGCATTGAAAAAGATGGCGTTATGGCCAGTCCAGCCAACATCACTGTGCGCGCTGGCTCGCTGCAAAAAAACAGCGGGGGTGTTTTGGTCGGTGTGAGCCGTGTCATCAAACACGATGCCTATGAGCCCACGACCATGGACAACGATATCGCCTTGCTGCGCTTGTCCAGCCCGGTGCCGTTGTCAAAAACCATCAGCCCGATAGCGCCGCTGTCTGCCTCGCAAGAGCAGCAACTGGCCGCTACGGGCACCTTGGCGACGGTGACTGGCTGGGGAGCTACCAGCTTTGGTGGTAATGTCGCCTCGGCCAGCTTGCTGCAAGCCCAAGTGCCGCTGTTAACCAGCAGCGACTGTGCTGCCAACTCGGCTTATGGCAGTGGACGACTGACGGGCAACATGATTTGCGCTGGTTACAAGCAAGGCGGCAAAGATTCTTGCCAAGGCGACAGCGGTGGCCCTTTGGTGGTGGCCAATGGCCGGGGTGGCCAAGTCTTGGCAGGCATTGTCAGCTGGGGTGCAAGCTGCGCTGCGCCTGACTATCCGGGGGTCTATGTTCGGGTCGCCAACTACCAGCCTTGGCTGCAAACCAATACCCAGTTGGCACTGGGCGCGCCTTTGCTGGACTGCGGCACTGCGTGTGTGGCCACCGTGGACACCAACACCACTATCACCTTGCGCGCCCAAGCCAGCAATGGCAGCAACTTTGTCGGTTGGGGCGGCGCTTGCAGCGGCACCGCCGACACTTGCACTGTGGCCATGAATATCGCCCGCAGCGTGACAGCCAATTTCAGTGCCAACGGTTTTGATCCGCTGACTAACTCGGCAGATTTTGTGACCCAGCAATACCAAGACTTTTTAGGCCATAAGCCTGACGCAGCCGACTTGGAAAATTGGGTCAACCGCCTCAAGTACGGCAGCAGCACGCGCGCGCAGATGGTGCAGTCGCTGATAACCTCCGACGCCTTCCAAGGCCGCCTTGACCCCATCGTGCGTCTGTACACCGCCTACTTCAAACGCTTGCCTGACTACCAAGGCCTGATGTATTGGTATGGGCGTATGTATCCCGATAGCGGTGCTGGTTTGGACTTGTGGCAGGTAGCTGACGCTTTTGCCCAATCAGAAGAATTTATCAATACCTATGGCCAGCTCAATAACACCGGCTTTATCACCCGCTTGTACCAAAACGTGCTAAACCGCCAGCCCGAGCCTGATGGCTACGCTTACTGGATGGGCCGTTTAAACAGCGGCATGACGCGCGGCGAGGTAATGGTCGGCTTCTCTGAGTCGGCTGAAAACCAGCAAGCCAACGTCCATTCGCAGATGGTCACTATGGTCTATGTCGGTATGTTGCGCCGTGTGCCCAATAGCTTGGAGCATTCGCAGTGGCTGGCGCAGATTCAAGCCGATCCGGCGCGCGTTTTGGTACTGATTGACAGTGTGCTGGGCTCGTCAGAGTACGCTGCGCGCTTTTAAGCCGTAGCTAAAAACCATCCATAGCGCTAATGCTATGGTTTCAATAGCCCCCAGCGCTGCTACAGCAAGCGCTGGGGGCTATTTTTATGGCTTGATGGGGTGTGTAGCCGGGTGTAGCGGCTTTGTTTCAAGCCAGCGCAATCCCCTGCGCCGTCAAGCGCAGCACGCGGTCGGCGCGCGCGGCGGCGGCGTCCGAGTGCGTGACCAGCACCAGCGCTGCGCCTTGCTGGCGGGTTTGCGCCAGCAGCAAATCCATGGTGCGCGCTGCGGTGCTGGGGTCAAGGTTGCCGGTCGGCTCATCGGCCAGCAGCAGCGCTGGGCGGTGTACCAGCGCCCGTGCCAGAGCCACGCGCTGGAGTTGGCCGCCGCTCAATTGCTGCGGCAGGCGCGCGCCCAAGTCGCCAAGGCCAACCGCGTCCAGCATGTGCTGCACCCGCGCTGCATCGGGGCGCCCCAGCAGCATCAAGGGCAGGGCGACGTTTTGCGCTACGTCCAGGTGCGGCAAGACGTGGAAGGCTTGGAACACAAAGCCCACTTGCGCGCGCCGCCACAGGGCGCGCTCGGTTTCGTTGAGTGCGCCTAAATCCGTTGTGCCGTGGACGATGCAGCCGCTGTCCCAGTTATCGAGGCCGGCCAAGCAGTTGAGCAAGGTCGATTTGCCGACGCCCGAGTCGCCGACGATGGCAATAAATTCGCCCGGCTGGACGCTGAATGTGACGTTGGTAAAGACGCTGCTGGCGCCGTAGCGCTTACCCAAGTCAGTGGCGTGCAGCGTGCTCATGCGCCATTTAAGCGCTGTAACACCGCCTGCACCAGTTGTACGGTGGCGTCCGGGGCGTCGCAGGCAATCACTTGGCGCTCGGTCATGCTGCGCAGCCAAGTGACTTGGCGTTTGGCCAGTTGGCGTGTGGCAATGACGCCGCGCTCGCGCAGTTCGGCCAAGTTCAGGGGCGTGTCCGGCCCGGCGGTGGCTTGTGCGTCCAGCGCCTGCCAAGCTTGGCGGTAGCCGACGCAGCGCATCGAGGGCAGGTCAGGGTGCAAGTCGCCGCGTGTACGCAGGGCGCGCACTTCGTCCATAAAACCCTGCGCCAGCATGGTGTCAAAGCGCAGGGCAATGCGTTCGTGCAGCCAGTGGCGGTTTTGAGGTTCTAAGGAAAATAGGTCGCTAGCGCTTATGGGGCCTGCGTTAGTAGCTCTGTTTTTTGTAGTGTGAAAGCTTGACAACGGCCGCCCTGAGACTTGCCACACTTCCAGCGCGCGCTGGATGCGCTGGCTGTCTGCGGGTGCCAAGCGTGCGGCGGTTGTGGGATCTACTTGTGCCAACTCGGCGTGCAGCGCCGGCCAGCCGCGCGCTTGCGCCTGTTGTTCAATCTGCGCGCGCACAGCGGCGTTGGCGGCGGGCATCGCGTCAATGCCGTCCATCAGCGCCTTGAAATACAACATGGTGCCGCCCACCAACAGCGGTAGTGCGCCGCGCTGGCGGATGTCGGCGATCAGCTGTGTGGCGTCGCGCACAAATTCGGCGGCGCTGTAGGCGTGCAGCGGGTCGCGGATGTCGATCAGGTGGTGCGCCACGGCGGCGCGCTCGGCCAGCGTGGGTTTGGCGCTGCCAATGTCCATGCCCCGGTACACCAAGGCCGAATCGACGCTGATGATTTCTACCGGCAGGCGCCGCGCCAGCACGGCGGCCACCGCCAGCGCGCCAGCGGTTTTGCCCGAGGCGGTGGGGCCGGCAATCGCCAAGCAGGGCAGGGCGTCGGGCGCTGCCACTGCCGGCTACTTAAAAGCTCTCCCAATCATCGTCTGCCTTGCTGGCCGAGATGCTGGGACTGCTGTGCGACAGGGCTTTGGCCGGCGCCGCTTTGGGCGCTGGCGGCGTGCTGCGCGCGGCGGTTTTGGCGCCAGGGCGCGCAGCAGCCGAGGGCGCCGACAGGGCGGCGGCCGGCGTATGGCTAGCGACGCTGCGCTGCGGCGCTGGCGCGCTGGCTTTGGGTTTGGCGTGGGCCGAGTGCGAGCTGCTGTGCGGGGCACTGTGTGAAGATGTGCGCGATGGAGCGCGTGCCGCGCTGTAGCCGGCGCCCAGATTGAAGACGGCCACGGTTTGCACCAAGTCTTGTGCTTGGCTGCTGAGGCTAGAGGCCGCAGCGGCCATTTCTTCGACCAAGGCGGCGTTTTGTTGCGTGGTTTGGTCCATCTGCGTCACGGCCTCGCCCACTTGCGAGACGCCGGCGCTTTGCTC
>JAGNSH010000182.1 GCA_017988165.1 Giesbergeria sp.
GTGCAAAGCAGCAAGTTGAATGCGGTGTCGTCAGGTGCTGCAGCGCCTTTAGCAACTGCACCAGCCACCGATGTCAAGTTCTGCGCCATCGACGACCCCGGCTGCGAAGCCTGCCAATAAACCTCTGCCCGCCGCGCCGCGCCCGCCCACTGCGCTGGGGGAGCGCGGCCTGTGTCCACTAACAACAGATAAGCGCCGCCGCGTGCATCAAAGCTTTGCATTTTGCGGCGCTGCTTTCATAATCAGAGCACTGGAAAATCTATGCTGAATTGGGACGAAGAAGTCACTACCTCCTTGCCAACTACCTTCGACAGCGGCCCCGCACCCCAGCGCCCGATGGCTCAACCGCCCGCGTCGATTCAGCCTCCCGCTGCTGCACAGCAGCACCGCGTCAATGCCGCCGACAAGCGCATCATCAACGGCAAAACCGACGTCAACCAGCTGGTGCCGTTCAAATACAAATGGGCGTGGGAAAAGTACCTTGCCACCTGCGCCAACCACTGGATGCCGCAAGAGGTCAACATGACACGCGACATTGCGCTGTGGAAAGACCCCAATGGCCTGACCGAAGACGAGCGGCGCATCATCAAGCGCAACCTTGGGTTTTTTGTCACCGCCGACTCTCTGGCGGCCAACAACATCGTGCTCGGCACCTACCGCCACATCACCGCGCCCGAGTGCCGCCAGTTTTTGCTGCGCCAAGCGTTTGAAGAAGCCATCCACACCCACGCCTACCAGTACATCGTCGAATCCTTGGGCTTGGACGAGGGCGAAATCTTCAACGCCTACAACGAAATCAAATCCATCCGTGACAAAGACGAGTTTCTGATTCCGTTCATCAACGCCATCAGCGACCCGCAATTTGCCACCGGCACGCACGAAAACGACCAAACGCTGCTCAAATCGCTGATCGTTTTTGCCTGCCTGATGGAGGGGCTGTTTTTCTACGTCGGCTTCACGCAAATTTTGGCGATGGGGCGGCAAAACAAAATGGTCGGCGCGGCCGAGCAATACCAATACATCCTGCGCGACGAGTCGATGCACTGCAACTTTGGCATCGACCTGATCAACCAGCTGAAGCTAGAAAACCCGCACCTGTGGACGGCCGAGTTCAAAGAAGACATCAAAGCGCTGTTTATGACCGCCGTCGAGCTGGAATACAAGTACGCCGAAGACACCATGCCGCGCGGCGTGCTGGGCATGAACGCCTCGATGTTCAAGGGCTACCTGCGCTACATCGCCAACCGCCGTGCCACGCAAATCGGGCTGGAGACGCTGTTTCCGAACGAAGAAAACCCCTTTCCATGGATGAGCGAGATGATCGATTTGAAAAAAGAACGTAACTTTTTTGAAACCCGCGTCATCGAGTACCAAACCGGCGGTGCGCTGTCTTGGGACTGAAAACCATGCCGCGCGCAGCCATCCATGCTTTCCAACCCCTGCTCGCCGCAGCGCCGCCGCGCGTTGCGCTGCGCGCGGCGTTTCCCCGTTCATGGCAATGGATGCCCTCCATTGCCATGGATCGCTCCATGCCCGTAGAAGACAGAAGGCATGCCGAGCTATTTGCTCATTGACCCAAGGAGAACATGATGGCACCCGTAAAAAAACCGGCCGCTCAAAAGGCCCCGGCTGCAAAAAAAACCACCCCGGCGGCTGAGACGCCAGCGCCAAAAAAAGCGGCAGCAAAAACGACTGTAAAAGCTGCGGCGAAAGCACCAGCACCAGCGGCCAAAGTAGCCCCAGCTCAAGCGGCGCCTGCCAAAGCAGCGCCAGCCAAAAAAGCCGTTGCCACGAAAAAAATTGCTGCCGTAGCCCCTGTGGCTGTGCCCGCTGCGGCTCCCGTCGTAGCAGCCAAAAAAGCGGCACCGGCGAAAAAAACAGCGCCCGCTAGCAAAGCCGCACCGGCTGCCAAAGTAGCGCCAGCCAAGGCAGCGCCAGCAAAAAAAGCCGCGCCGTCGCCCAAAGCCGCGCCAGCGCCGAAAGCTGTTGCAGCTCCAAAAGCCGCAGCCGTAGCCGTAAAAGCAGCACCAGCCGCCAAAAAAGCCGCAGCGCCTGCCAAAAAACCTGCCAAAACGACCGTCGTGCCACCTGCACCAAAAACCACCCTCAGCCCACGGGCGGCTTGGCCCTTCCCTACCGGCGACAAGCCCTAAAGTACGGCGATCGCCTGAGCCGTCTCAGCACGCGATCGCCGCCACTTCCCCCTGCCTGCCCGGCGCCAGTACGCAAGTACTTGGCGCCGGGTTTTTTTATGCCGACGCGGCGGCGCCCGGCTACGACTTTGGCCTTGGCCTTAGCCTTAGCCTTGGCCTTGGCCTCAGTGCTGCAAAATTTTGTTGAGGAAATCTTTGGTGCGCGGTTGGCGTGCATCGGGGCGGTTGAAGAACTCCTCGCGCGAGCAGTCTTCCAAAATTTTTCCGCCCACGTCCATAAAAATCACGCGGTGGCTGACCTTGCGCGCAAAGCCCATTTCGTGCGTCACGCACATCATGGTCATGCCCTCGTTGGCCAAGCCAA
Source organism: Giesbergeria sp. (assembly GCA_017988165.1). Taxonomy (GTDB): domain Bacteria; phylum Pseudomonadota; class Gammaproteobacteria; order Burkholderiales; family Burkholderiaceae_C; genus Simplicispira. The sequence goes on from JAGNSH010000182.1 coordinate 2,518, forward strand.
CCATCACGTCCAGCACCTCGCCGACCATTTCGGGGTCGAGCGCCGAAGTGGGCTCATCAAACAGCATGACGATCGGATCCATGCTCAGGGCCCGGGCAATGGCCACGCGCTGCTGTTGCCCGCCCGAGAGCTGGCCCGGAAACTTGTCTTTGTGCGCTGACAAGCCCACCCGATCCAGCATCTTTAGGCCACGCTGGTGCGCCTCATCAGCACTGCGGCCCAGCACTTTGATTTGGGCGATGGTCAGGTTCTCGGTCACCGACAGGTGCGGAAACAGCTCAAAGTGCTGAAACACCATGCCGACGCGGCTGCGCAATTGCGGTAGCTTGGTTTGCGGGTCGTGTACCGGCACGCCGTCGACCCAAATTTCACCTTTTTGGATGGGTTCGAGGGCGTTGATGGTCTTGATCAGTGTCGATTTGCCCGAGCCTGACGGCCCGCACACCACCACCACTTCGCCTTTTTGGATGTTGGTAGAGCAGTCGTTGAGCACCTGAAAACTGCCATACCACTTGGAAACATTTTTGAGTTCAATCATTGGGAATTCCTCGGCCAGACCGCTTTAGCGGACGATGGCAATTTTTTGATGCAGGCGCTTGACGCTCCACGACAGCGCATAGCACATGACAAAGTACAGCACTGCAGCGGCCAAATAGGCTTCAATCGGGCGACCAAAGTTTTTGCCGGCGACTTCAAAGCCCTTGAGCATGTCGTAGGCGCCAATCGCATACACCAGCGACGTGTCTTGGAACAAGATGATGGTTTGCGTCAGCAGCACCGGCAACATATTGCGAAACGCCTGCGGCAAGATGACAAAGCGCATATTTTGGCCATAGGTCATGCCCATGGCCTGCCCAGCAGACACCTGCCCGCGCGATACCGACTGGATACCGGCACGCATGATTTCGCTGAAATACGCCGCCTCAAACGCCACAAAAGTGATCACCGCCGACAGCTCGGCGCCAATCGGTCGGCCAATGATGGCTGGCATCAGCAAGAAGAACCACAAAATCACCATCACCAGCGGAATGCTGCGCATCCCGTTGACGTAGATGACGGCGGGCACTTGCAGCCATTTTTGGCCGGACAAACGCATCAGCGCCAGCAGCGTGCCCAGCAGCACCCCGCCAACGGTGGCAATCAAGGTCAGCATCAGGCTGAAGTACAGGCCCTTGAGCACAAAGTTGCTGATCAAGTCCCAGTTGTAAAACGAAAAGTCTAGGTTCAGTGCCATGGTCAATGCCCTCCACTGGCGCTGCTGGCAGCCACCAAACCAGGCACCTGGGTGCGCTTTTCGATAAACGCCATGATGCGGTTGATAGCAAACGCTGAAATCACATACAGCGCCGTCACTGCCAAATAGACCTCGATGCCGCGCGCGGTTTCTTCTTGTGCCTGCATAGCAAACATCGTCAGCTCGGCCACCGAGACGGCAAACGCCACCGACGAGTTTTTAAAGATGTTCATCGCCTCGCTGGTCAGCGGCGGAATGATGATGCGCAG
>JAGNSH010000183.1 GCA_017988165.1 Giesbergeria sp.
CTCGGTGGGCGGCGAGCACGACGTGTATTGCCTCAGCGTGCCCGAGGCGGGCAACTTTGCTCTCGAAGACGGCGTCTTCGCGCATAACTGCGGAATTATCGTAAACGTAACGCCTTTCGAGCCGGAATGGGAAGGCTACGTCACGCTGGAATTTAGCAACACCACGCCGCTGCCGGCGAAGATTTACGCCGGCGAAGGCTGCGCGCAGGTGCTGTTCTTTGAGAGCGACAAGGACGATGTCTGCGAGGTCTCGTACAAAGACCGGGGCGGCAAGTACCAAGGCCAGCACGGCGTGACGCTGCCGCGCGCCTAAGTTTCCAGCCGCTCCATCGCCACGCACAGGGCGGCAAAGCAGGCCGGGTCAAGGGCGGTGCCCACGGTCTTGGCCATCATTTCCAGGGTTTTGGCAACCGGCACTGCACCGCGATAAGGGCGCTCGGCGGTGATGGCGTCAAAGATGTCGGCGGTGGTGATGATGCGGGTTTCTAGTGCGATGTCGTCCGCCATCAGGCCACGTGGGTAGCCTTTGCCGTCCAAGCGCTCGTGGTGTGCGCCGGCAATCACCGCCAGCTCGCTGAAGGCGCTGATTTTCGACAGGATTTCTTCGGTCAGTTGCGCGTGCAGCCGCACCGCCTCCCATTCGGCGCCGTCGAGTGCGCCGGCTTTGTCCAGCACGCTGTTGCTCACGCCCAGTTTGCCGACGTCGTGCAGCAGTGCGCCGCGCTTGAGCCAGCGCCGCCGCGCGGCGTCAACGCCCATCGCCTCGGCAATCAAATCGGTATACAGCGCCACACGCCCGCTGTGGCCGCTGGTGTAGGGGCTTTTGGAGTCCACCACCTGGCCAAAAGCAGTGGCAATGTCGTCCAAATAGTCGTCGTCCAGCGGCACCGTGCAGGTGGCTGGCTCCAGTGCCAGCAGGGCGGTGTTGATGTGCGGCGATGACAGCATGGCCCAGAAGTCGCTTTGCGCCGCCAAGTTGTCCAGCACCGCCACCAGCGCCGGGTCAAACCATTGGCCGCTGCGCTTGCGCGCTTCGGTCAGCGCGGCGTCCTGGCCGTCGGTGTGGTGAAAGACGTCAATCACCTGCGCCAGCAGGGCAATGCGCGAATACAGCGGAATCGCCGCGCCGGCCAAGCCGTCCGGCTTGCCTTGGCCGTTCCAGTGCTCGTCCAAGTGGTAAATGCCCATCGCCACGCCTTCGGAAAAGCGCAGTAGCCGGGCAATCTCGGCGCCGCGCTGGCAGCGGGTTTGGATGAGTTCTTGCGCCATGTCCGGGCCCTCGCGCAGCACGTTGAGCACGCTGCGAAAGCGCTCGGCCAGTCCAGCTTTCAGGCCGGTGTGTTGCAGCACAAAGCGCGCCACCTGCGCCAAGCCGTCGCCGACGCGCTTGAAGTCGCGCTTAAAGGCCAAGTCGTCGGTCAAATACAGCTCGCAAATGCGCGCGGCGTTGCTGCTGCAGCCCAAGTCTTTCAGCAGCAGCGTGTAGTACAGCTCCCAGCGCTGCTGGTCGCTCAGGCCCAGCGCTTGGGCGATGTGCATACCAATCCAGCAGCAGCGCACGCAGTGGCCTTGGGGCTGGCCTTCGGTGATGTCCAGTGCGTGGCTCAGGGCGCTGATGAGTTCGGCCAGTTGGATGCCCGCAGGCAGCGGAAGGGGGCTTTTTGACATCCGCCCATCCTGATGCATATCGTATGGACTTCGCTGTGCGCAGGGTATTGGTGGCTGCGCGGCTGTGCGGCTGTGTTGCAGACCATTGGCCAGCAGCACGCGTACACTGCGCATCCCTGTGGTCAAGCCCGACTGCGCCAGGAGATGCACTATGAAATGGGACGGCAATCGCACATCCGACAACGTCGAAGACCGCCGCAGCGGTGGCGGTGGCAGGCCGGTATTTGGCGGACGCGGTATTGGTGTCGGCACCATCGTTATCGCTTTGTTGGGCGGCTGGATTTTTGGCATCAATCCGCTGACTATTTTGGGCTTGCTCAGTGGCGGCCAGCCGGCGCAGGTGCAGCAAGGGCCGGCGCAGCGCCCGCCGGCGGACGACCGCATGGCGCAATTTGTCTCCACCGTGCTGGCGGATACCGAAGATGTGTGGAGCGATGTTTTTACCCAAGGCGGCGCGCGCTACCAGCAGCCCAAGCTGGTGCTGTTTCGCGGCGCCACGGCCACCGCCTGCGGCCAAGGCCAAGCGGCAATGGGGCCGTTTTATTGCCCGGCCGACCAAAAGGTCTACATCGACTTGGGCTTTTACGAGACGCTGAAAAACCAACTCGGCGCGCCGGGCGAGTTTGCCCAGGCCTACGTGATTGCCCACGAAGTCGGCCACCACGTGCAAAACCTGCTGGGCATCAGCGACAAGGTCGACAGCCAGCGCGGGCGCGTCAGCCAAGTGCAATACAACCAACTGTCGGTCAAGCTGGAGTTGCAGGCCGACTGCTTTGCCGGCGTGTGGGCCAACCACGCGCAAGCGGCGCGGCAAATTTTGGAAAACGGCGACATCGAAGCCGCCATGAACGCCGCCGCCAAAATTGGTGATGATGCGCTGCAAAAGCAAAGCCAAGGCCGTGTGGTGCCCGACAGCTTTACCCACGGCAGCAGCGCCCAGCGGGTGCGCTGGTTTAACAACGGCCTGCAAAACGGCAGCGTCAAAGGCTGCGACACCTTTTCTGCGCGCACGCTGTGAAATAAGCATTAAAACGGCCTATAGCCCAATAGATACGTGCGGTTATAGCTATTAAATTTGATGAATAGCGGCGGGGCTGGCTGTGGCGCTGAAGGCGCACCCAGCAGCCTTTGCACGTGAAACTGCACGCAAATTTGACAGCAGGTGCGACAATAGCCGGCTAAATGACAAGTTCCTTTTCCAATTTATCGCTGGCCGAGCCGCTGGCACGCGCCGTAGCCGAAATGGGCTACGAGTCCATGACCCCCATCCAAGAGCAGGCCATTCCAGTGGTGCTTACGGGCCAAGACGTGATGGGCGCTGCCCAGACCGGCACTGGCAAGACGGCGGCATTTTCACTGCCGCTCTTGCAGCGCCTGCTCAAGCACGAAAGCAGCTCCACCTCGCCCGCGCGCCACCCGGTGCGCGCCTTGGTGCTGCTGCCCACGCGCGAGCTGGCCGATCAGGTGGCGCAGCAAATTGCGCTGTACGCCAAGTACACCAAGCTGCGCAGCACGGTGGTGTTTGGCGGCATCGACATGAAGCCCCAAACCATCGAGCTGAAAAAAGGCGTCGAAGTGCTGGTGGCCACGCCGGGGCGCTTGCTGGACCACATCGAGGCCAAAAACGCCATCCTCAACCAAGTCGAATACGTGGTGCTCGACGAGGCCGACCGGATGCTGGACATTGGCTTTTTGCCCGATTTGCAGCGCATCCTGTCCTACCTGCCCAAGCAGCGCACCACGCTGTTGTTCAGCGCCACCTTCTCGCCCGAGATCAAGCGCTTGGCCGGCAGCTACCTGCAAGACCCGGTGACGATTGAAGTTGCCCGCCCCAACGAAACCGCCTCGACGGTGGAGCAGCGCTTCTACTCGGCCGGCGACGACGACAAGCGCCGCGCCATCCACCAAGTGCTCAAAACGCGCGGCATCAAGCAGGCGTTTATTTTTGTCAACAGCAAACTCGGCTGTGGCCGCTTGGCGCGCAGCTTGGAGCGCGAGGGCCTCAAAACCACCGCGCTGCACGGTGACAAGAGCCAAGACGAGCGCCTGAAGGCGTTGGAGTCCTTCAAAAAGGGCGAAGTCGATTTGTTGGTTTGCACCGATGTGGCCGCACGCGGTTTGGACATCAAAGACGTGCCGGCGGTGTTTAACTTTGACGTGCCGTTCAACGCCGAAGACTACGTCCACCGCATTGGCCGCACCGGTCGTGCCGGCGCGTCGGGCTTGGCGGTGACGTTGGTATCGAGCAGCGACGCGCGCTTGGTCGGCGACATTGAAAAGCTGCTGAAGAAAAAAATCGACATCGAAACGCTGGCCTACGACGACGCGCCGCGTCCG
>JAGNSH010000184.1 GCA_017988165.1 Giesbergeria sp.
TGCCCAGCGCGTGCATGGCTTCGCTGCACAAAAACTCGCGGATGCTGGAGCGCAGCACCGCGCGCCCGTCGCCCATGCGCGAGTACGGTGTCAGGCCACTGCCTTTGAGCTGCACCTCGGTACCGGCGCCAGTTTGGCCGAGCAAAATCGCCCGCCCATCGCCCAACTGCCCGGCCCACACGCCAAACTGATGGCCGCTGTAAACGCTGGCCAGCGGGTCGGTGCCGGGCAAAGACTGGTTGCCTGAGAACACTTGCAGCGCAGCGTCGGAATGGAACCAGTTGCTGTCCAGCCCTAATTCTTGTGCCAGCGCCTCATTGCGCCCGACCCAGTGCGGCGCGGGCAGCGCAGTCGGTGCCAAGCGGGTAAAAAACGCTGGGCCCAGCGCGGCAAAAGTGTTGTTCCAAACCACACCGCAGTCGGTGGGCGCGGTGGATGCAGTGGGTAAATTCATCAATTCATTGTCCCGCAGACGACACGGCCCAGTGCTGGCAGGGCCATACGGGGGTATCTCGGGACGCAGCACGGCCTATCTTGCGAGACAATGGCGCAGATAGGTAAAACAACTATTCGTAACGCCACTAAAGGAGCCTCTATGCTGGGTTTGATGCAGAGTCAGCCATTGCTGATTTCGTCGTTGATTGAGTTTGCCGCGCGCCACCATGGCGATGGCGAGATTGTCTCGCGCCGGGTCGAGGGCGATATCCACCGCTACACCTACCGTGACTTGGCAGCGCGCGCCCGGCGCTTGGCCAATGCGCTGGACGCCATGCCGCTGGCGTTGGGCGATCGCGTGGCCTCGCTGGCGTGGAACGGCTACCGCCACATGGAGATGTACTTTGGCGTCAGCGGCTCGGGCCGGGTGCTGCACACCATCAACCCGCGCCTGCACCCCGACCAAATCGCTTGGGTCATGAACCACGCCGAAGACCAGGTGCTGTGCTTTGAGACGAGCTTTTTGCCGCTGGTGCAAGCCGTACACGCCAAGTGCCCGATGGTCAAAAAATGGGTGATGTTGTGCGACGCCGACAAGCTGCCCGCCGACACCGGCATTGCCGGGCTGGTCAGCTACGAAGAATGGATCAGCGCCTACCCCAGCACCTATGTATGGCCGCAGTTGGATGAAAACACCGCATCCAGTATGTGCTACACCAGCGGCACCACGGGCGACCCCAAGGCGGCGCTGTACAGCCACCGCTCGACCACGCTGCACGCTTATGCGGCTGCGCTGCCCGACGTGATGTGCATCTCGGCGCGCGACGCGGTGCTGCCGGTGGTGCCAATGTTCCACGTCAACGCCTGGGGTGTGCCGTATTCGGCGGCGCTGACCGGTTGCAAGCTGGTGCTGCCCGGCCCGGCGATGGACGGCAAGTCCATTTACGATCTGATGGAAGCCGAGCAGGTCACTTACGCCGCTGGCGTGCCCACCGTGTGGCAAATGCTGCTGAGTTACATCGGCCCCCAGGGCTTGAAGTTCTCCAGCCTCAAGCGCACGGTGATTGGTGGCTCGGCCTGTCCGCCGGCGATGATTACCGCTTTCCAAGACGGTTACGGCGTTGAAGTGCTGCACGCTTGGGGCATGACCGAAATCAGCCCGCTGGGCACGCTGTGTACGCTGAAAAACAAGCAGCTCAAGTTGCCCAAAGACGAGCAAATGCGCATCCTGCAAAAGCAGGGCCGGGCGATTTATGGCGTGGACATGAAAATCGTCAATGGCGACGGCCAGGAGCTGCCGTGGGACGGCAAAACCTACGGCGACTTGCTGGTCAAGGGGCCGTGGATTTTGGACACCTATTACAAAGGCACCAGCCCGCTGATAGCCGACGAAAACGGCCAGCGCTGGTTCCCCACCGGCGACGTCGCCACCATCGACCCCGATGGCTTTATGCAAATCACCGACCGCACCAAGGACGTGATCAAATCGGGCGGCGAATGGATCAGCTCCATCGACATTGAAAACATCGCCATGGGCCACCCGGCGGTGGCCATGGCCGCCTGTATCGGTATGGCGCACCCCAAGTGGGACGAGCGCCCCATCGTGGCGGTGTCGCTCAAAGCCGGCGCGCAGGTGACGCGCGAAGAGCTGCTGCAGTTTTACGAAGGCAAAATCGCCAAGTGGCAAATCCCCGACGACGTGGTGTTTGTCGATGCCATCCCGATTGGCGCGACCGGCAAAATGCTCAAGGTGCGTTTGCGTGATCAGCTCAAGGACTACGTCTTGCCGACGCTGTAAATGCGGTAAATGCTGTAAACGCTGGTGGATATAAAGCGTTGATGCTCTCAGGCCCGATACCCATCGGGCCTTTTTTAATGGGGTGATTAATTTGTGATGAACGCTGAGTTTTTTGTCATCGCCCTGCTCAACGGCGTCAGCTACGGGCTGCTGCTGTTCATGCTCAGTTCGGGGCTGACCTTGATTTTCAGCATGATGGGCGTGCTCAATTTTGCGCACACCAGCTTTTATATGCTGGGGGCATATCTGGCCTACAGCCTGTCTGAAGTGGTCGGATTTTGGCTGGCGCTGCTGTTGGCCCCGCTGGCCGTGGGCGTGCTGGGCGCGCTGTTTGAGCGCTACTGCCTGCGCCGCGTACACCAATTTGGCCATGTGCCTGAGCTATTAGTGACGTTTGGCCTGTCTTATGTGGTTTTGGAGCTGGTGCAGCTGGTGTGGGGGCGCGGCACCGTGCCGTATGGTCTGCCCGAGCAGCTGCAAGGGCCGCTGTTTACGCTGTACGGCACGCAGTTTCCCAAGTCGCGCGCTTTCATCATGCTGGTGGCGCTGGCGATGCTGGCCGCCGTGTGGCTCTTGCTGACACGCACGCGCATCGGCTTGGTGATTCAGGCCGCGCTGCAGCACCCCGACATGGTGCAGGCGCTGGGCCACAACGTGCCACGGGTGTTTATGGGCGTGTTTGGCGGCGGCTGCGCGCTGGCGGCGCTGGCCGGGGTGATTGGCGGCAACACCTACATCACCGAGCCAGCGATGGCCGGCTCGGTCGGCTCCATCATTTTTGTGGTGGTGGTGGTCGGCGGCATTGGCTCGCTGGCCGGGGCGTTTTTGGCGTCGCTGCTGATTGGTTTGGTGCAAACCTTTGCCGTGGCTATGGATGGAATTGCCGCGCAAGCCGCGCCAATACTGCCCTACCTGCTATTGGTTTTGATGTTGGTGTTTCGCCCCCAAGGCTTGCTGGGGGCGCGCGATGACTGAATCTGCATGGGTTGATGGGCAGCGCTGGCAGCGCTGGCACCACTGGCAACGCTGGAAGCCTTGGGCCGTGTGGGGCGGGTTTGCGCTGTGGCTGATCGCCGCGCCGCTGCTGTTTCCCAGCAGCCTGGCGCGCAGCATCCTGGCGCAAATCGGCTACCTTGGCATCGTTTGCCTGAGCTACAACCTGCTGCTGGGCCAAGGCGGAATGCTCAGTTTTGGCCACGCGGTCTATACCGGCGTCGGCTCGTTCATGGCGATTCACGCCATCAACTGGGCCAGTCAGGGCGTGTGGGTGATTCCACTGGTCTGGGTGCCGCTGCTGGGCGGCGTGGCCGGGTTGCTGTGCGCGGCGCTGCTGGGCTTTGTCAGCACGCGCAAGTCGGGCACCACCTTTGCCATGATTACCCTGGGGCTGGGCGAGCTGGTGGCGGCCATGGCGCTGATGTTTCCTCAGTGGTTTGGCGGCGAGGGCGGCATCACCGCCAACCGCGTTTATGGCGACGGCTTCTTCGGCTTTCGCTTTGGTCCGGCGCTGCAGGTGTATTACTTGATTGCCGCTTATGCCTTTGTCTGCACCGCCGCCCTGTTTGCCTTTACCGGCACGCCGCTGGGCAAGCTGCTCAACGCCGTGCGCGACAACGCCGAGCGCGTGGCCTTCATTGGCTACAACCCGCAGCGCGTGCGCTACGCCGCTTTCACCATCGCCGGCGGCTTTGCTGGCGTGGGTGGGGCGTTAGCAGCTATCAATTTTGAAATCGTTACCGGTGCCGACAGCTTCAGCATGGCGCG
>JAGNSH010000185.1 GCA_017988165.1 Giesbergeria sp.
GTCAAGAACACCTTGCCCGAGGTTGGCAGCTTGGTGCCAGCACCAATTTGGCTCTTGACGAAGGCTTCGCCAAAAGTCTTGCCCACGCCCATCACTTCGCCGGTCGACTTCATCTCGGGGCCGAGGATGGTGTCCACGCCCGGGAATTTGACGAACGGGAACACGGCTTCTTTGACGCTGAAGTACGGCGGCGTCACCTCTTTGGTGATGCCTTGCGACGCCAGTGTTTGGCCGACCATGCAGCGCGCTGCCACCTTGGCCAGTTGGATGCCCGTCGCCTTGCTGACAAACGGCACTGTGCGGGACGCACGCGGATTGACTTCCAGCACGTAGATCACGTCTTGCTTGGCGCCGTTTTCTTCGATTTCTTGGATGGCAAACTGCACGTTCATCAGGCCGACCACGTTCAGGCCTTCGGCCATGGCAGCGGTTTGGCGCTTGATTTCGGTCACCGTGGCCGCCGACAGGTAGTACGGCGGCAGCGAGCAGGCCGAGTCGCCGCTGTGTACGCCGGCTTGCTCAATGTGCTCCATCACGCCACCAATAAAGGTGACGCCCGCCGTGTCGCGCACGCAGTCGACGTCGCACTCGATGGCGTTGGACAGAAACCGGTCCAGCAGCACCGGCGAGTCGTGGCTGACCTTGACGGCTTCGCGCATATAGCGCTCTAGGTCGCGCTGTTCGTGGACGATTTCCATCGCGCGGCCACCCAGCACGTAGCTGGGACGCACCACCAGCGGGTAACCCAAAGCAGCGGCTTTTTCCAGCGCTTCGGGCTCGGTGCGCGCCGTGGCGTTGGGCGGCTGGCGCAGGCCCAGTTGGTGCAACAGGGCTTGAAAGCGCTCACGGTCTTCGGCGGCGTCGATCATGTCGGGGCTGGTGCCGATGATGGGCACGCCAGCGGCTTCCAAGTCCAGCGCCAGCTTCAACGGCGTTTGGCCACCGTATTGCACGATGACGCCATACGGCTTTTCTTTGTCGACAATTTCCAGCACGTCTTCCAGCGTTACCGGCTCGAAATACAGGCGGTCAGACGTGTCGTAGTCGGTCGAGACGGTCTCGGGGTTGCAGTTGACCATGATGGTCTCGTAACCGTCTTCGCGCATGGCCAAAGCGGCGTGGACGCAGCAGTAGTCAAACTCGATGCCTTGGCCGATGCGGTTGGGGCCACCGCCCAGCACCATGATTTTTTTCTTATCGGTCGGCTCGGCCTCGCACTCGCCGTTGTCGCTGCCGTAGCCTTCGTAGGTCGAGTACAGATAGGCAGTGTCGGTGGCAAATTCAGCGGCGCAGGTGTCCACGCGCTTATAGACCGGGCGCACGTTCAGGCGGTGGCGGGTTTCGCGCACGGCTTTTTCAGTGGTCTGTAGCAGCTTGGCCAAGCGGCGATCGGAAAAGCCCTTTTGCTTGAGCGTGCGCAGCGTGGCCACGTCCAGCGCCGCCAATGCGCCCTCGCCTTCGCCCTTGTCGGCTACCAGCTTGTCGATGTCCATCTCAATCTTGACGATTTGCTCGATTTGCACCAAAAACCAGCGGTCAATTTTGGTCAGCTCAAACACCTCGTCCACGCTCAGGCCCATGGCAAAGGCGTCGCCGACGTACCAAATGCGCTCGGGGCCGGGTTCGCCCAACTCGCGCTCCAGCACTTCGCGGTCTTGCGTTTTCTCGTTCATGCCATCGGCGCCGACTTCGAGGCCACGCAGCGCTTTTTGGAACGATTCTTGGAAGGTGCGGCCCATCGCCATCACTTCGCCGACCGACTTCATTTGTGTCGTCAAGTGGCTGTCGGCAGCGGGGAATTTCTCAAACGCAAAACGGGGGATTTTGGTGACCACGTAGTCGATCGATGGCTCGAACGACGCCGGCGTCACGCCACCGGTGATGTCGTTGCGCAGCTCGTCCAGCGTGTAGCCCACGGCCAGCTTGGCGGCGACTTTGGCAATCGGAAAACCGGTGGCCTTGGAAGCCAAGGCCGAAGAACGCGACACGCGCGGGTTCATCTCGATAACCACCATGCGGCCGTCGTCGGGGTTGATGGCGAACTGCACGTTGGAGCCGCCGGTGTCGACGCCAATTTCGCGCAGCACAGCCAGGCTGGCGTTGCGCAAAATTTGGTATTCCTTGTCGGTCAGCGTCTGCGCCGGTGCCACGGTGATCGAGTCACCGGTGTGTACGCCCATCGGGTCGAGGTTTTCAATCGAGCAAATGATGATGCAGTTGTCGGCGCTGTCGCGCACCACTTCCATCTCAAACTCTTTCCAACCCAGCAGCGACTCTTCAATCAGCAGCTCGTTGGTCGGCGAGGCCTCCAGACCGCGCTTGCAGATCGTCTCGAACTCTTCCGGGTTGTAGGCAATGCCACCACCGGTGCCGCCTAGCGTGAAGCTGGGTCGAATCACCGTGGGGAAGCCCATTTCCTTTTGCACGGCCCAGGCTTCGTCCATGCTGTGGGCAATGCCCGAGCGCGCCGAACCCAGACCAATTTTAGTCATGGCGTCTTTGAACTTGAGGCGGTCTTCGGCCTTGTCGATGGCTTCGGGCTTGGCGCCAATCAGCTCGACCTTGTACTTGTCGAGCACGCCGTTGTGCCACAGGTCCAGCGCGCAGTTCAGCGCCGTCTGGCCGCCCATCGTCGGCAAGATAGCGTCGGGGCGCTCCTTGGCGATGATTTTTTCGACCGTCTGCCAAGTGATCGGCTCGATGTAGGTGACGTCGGCGGTGGCCGGGTCGGTCATGATCGTTGCCGGGTTGCTGTTGATCAAAATGACCTTGTAACCCTCTTCGCGCAGCGCCTTGCAGGCTTGCACGCCCGAGTAGTCGAACTCGCAGGCTTGGCCAATGATGATGGGGCCGGCGCCAATGATCAGGACGCTTTTGATGTCGGTGCGCTTAGGCATTTTTGTTTTTCTCCATCAAGTCCGTAAAGCGGTCAAACAGGGTGTCAATGTCCGACGCGCCGGGCGAAGCCTCGGGGTGACCTTGAAAGCTAAACGCCGGGTGCTCGGTGTGCTCCAGCCCCTGCAAGGTGCCGTCAAACAGACTCAGGTGCGTGGCGCGCAAATGGGCTGGCAGTGTGTCCAACTCGACCGCAAAACCGTGGTTTTGGCTGGTAATGCAGACGCGCCCGGTGCTGGTGTCTTTGACCGGGTGGTTGGCACCGTGGTGGCTGTTGGCCATCTTGAAGGTGGTGGCGCCCGCCGCCAAAGCCATGATTTGGTGGCCTAAGCAAATGCCAAAAACTGGCAAACCGGTGGCGACGATGGTGCGCACGGCGTCGATGGCATAAGTGCAAGGCGCCGGGTCGCCCGGGCCATTGGACAAAAATACGCCATCGGGCTTCAGTGCCAGCACCTCAGCCGCTGGCGTTTGCGCCGGCACCACGGTGACTTTGCAGCCGCGCTGGGCCAGCATCCGCAAAATGTTGCGCTTGATGCCAAAGTCATAGGCAACCACGTGAAAGCGCGGTGCGCTCTGCTGGCCGTAGCCCTCGCCCAGCGTCCATTCGGTTTCGGTCCACTCGTAAGGCTTGTCGGTGGTTACCACTTGGGCCAAATCGAGGCCGGCCATGCTCGGCGCAGCCTGCGCGGCGGCGATGGCTTGGGCGATGCGCTCTGGCGTCACGGCTTCGCCAGCGGCGAGACCAACGATGGCGCCGTTTTGTGCGCCTTGGCTGCGCAGCAAACGGGTCAGCTGGCGGGTGTCGATGTTGGCAATGGCCACCGTGCCCTCGCGCACCAAATAGGCGGACAAGGTTTCAGTGGAGCGAAAGTTGCTGACCAGCAACGGCAAATCTTTGATGACAAGACCTGCGGCTTGGACTTTATGGGATTCGACGTCCTCGGCATTGACCCCGTAGTTGCCAATGTGCGGATACGTGAGTGTCACGATCTGCTGGCAGTAGCTGGGGTCAGTGAGGATTTCTTGGTAGCCGGTCATAGAGGTGTTAAACACCACTTCGCCGACGGTGGTGCCAGTGGCACCAATCGAATTGCCGA
>JAGNSH010000186.1 GCA_017988165.1 Giesbergeria sp.
TTGAGCGTGCCTTCGGTGCGGGCGTTGTCAAAAAACACCTCGTTAAATTCCGAGTCGCCGGTGATTTGGCGAATCGGCCGAATCGTCACCCCGGGTTGGCGCAGCGGCACCAACAGCAGCACCAGCCCTTTGTGGCGCACCGAGCCAGCCTCAGAGCGCGCCAGCACAAAAATCCAGTCGGATTCTTGCGCCCACGACGTCCAAACCTTTTGGCCGTCAATCACCCATTCGCCCGTGTCCGGGTCGATGCGGGCGCGGGTGCGCACCGCCGCCAAGTCCGAGCCAGCGCCCGGCTCGGAGTAGCCCTGTGCCCAATAGGTCTCACCCGCCAAGATGCCGGGCAAAAAGCGCGCTTGCAACTCGGGCGAGCCGTGCGCCATCAGCGTCGGTGCCATCAGCGTCTCGCCAATGTGACCCAGCCGGCCTGGGCCGCCGCAGCGGGCATATTCTTCGTGAAAAATCACCTGCTGCGCCAGTGGCAAATTGCGCCCGCCGTGCTGGGTCGGCCAGCCCAGACCCGTCCAGCCGCCTTTGGCTAAATGCTGCTCCCAGCGCTTGGCCAGCGCCGGCTCGTAGCCGGGCGAACCGAGGCCGCTGGCGTTGCGCAGTGGCTCAAACTCGCCGCACAGGTTGGCGCTCATCCACTCGCGCACGCTGGTGCGGAAGGCTTTTTCGACGTCGGTTTCTTGCAGATTCATGCGGCCTCCTTCAGCGTTTCATTGGGTGCGTCCAGCAATTGCTTTGCCACTTGCTCCAACCACCATGCGGGCGCGCCCAGCCGCTGGCTGGACGCTTGCGCGCGGCGCAGGTACAGGTGCGGGTCGTACTCCCACGTAAAGCCGACGCCGCCGTGCAGTTGCAGCGCCTCGCGGGCGCAAAACTGCGCCGCTTCGGTGGCGGCCACACGCGCTTGCGCGGCGTAGAACAGCAGCGTTGCCGCGTCGGGCGCGGTGTCGGCTATACATGCGGCGCCATAAACCGCCGAACGGGCGCTCTCCAGCGCCACCAGCATCTGCGCGCAGCGGTGCTTGACGGCTTGGAAGCCGGCAATCGCCCGGTCAAACTGCACGCGCTGGGCGGCAAACGCCAACGTCAAATCCAAGCATTGCTGCGCAGCGCCGACTTGCTCGGCCGCCAAGGCAATCGCGCCAATCTGCAACGTGCGTGCTAGCACGGCGTCCAGCGCGGCACCTTGGGCTATGCAGTTTTCTGCCGGCAACGCGGCGGCGCTGCACTGCACTGCGGCCATGCGGCGCGTGGTGTCCAGCGTCGTCAGGGCAGTAACTTGCAGGCCGGGGGTGTCGGCGGGCACCAGCAGCAACACGGTTTGACCAGCTTCGTCCTGCGCCGCCAGCAACAACACATCGGCCATCGCCGCCGAGCCCACTTGCGGCCAAGTGCCGTCCAGCGTCCAACCAGTCGCCGTGCGCTGGGCGCGGGCGGCGGATGTCAGCGGTTCGGCGGTCAAAGCCAGCGCGGCTTTTTTCTCGCCGCTGGCCAAGGATTCGAGCCACAGCTGAGCCAGCGCGCTGCCCGGCAATTGGCGCAACGCCGTCGCGGCCAACGCCACGCTGTCAAAAAACGGTACGCAGGCCAAGTGGCGGCCCAGCTGCTCTTGCAGCAGCGCCAGTTCGACCACGCCCAAGCCCAAGCCGTTGGCCGCTTCGGGCAGGTGTACGCCGCACCAACCCAGCTCGGCGATGCCTTGCCATAGTGCGGTGTCGATACCGTCAGCGGTTTCGCTGGCAGCACGCACGGCGGCGCTGGTGCTGGCTTCTTGCAAAAAAATGGCAGCGCTGTCGACAATTTGCTGCTGTTCGTCGCTGAGAGAAAGGTCCATACGGGTGTCCATCCAAAAGAGCTACACAAGGGCGAATCAAGCTAAAAAAATGGCCGATCAGAGCAAAATATGCATCAAATCGGCCTCTAGCCCTTTAAACACGTGCGCTAGTAGCTATGAATTTAATAGTTAATTGTTCTATTGGTTCACGCAGCAGCGCACGGCCTAGCGGCTATCAGCCATCAGCTGCCCCAGACCTTTTGCGCTGGCACGGCTTCGGTCAGCAGTGCGTCAATCACCGGGCCGAGTTCGGCCACGTCCCAGCGCGCGCCCTTGTCGCGCGTGGCATCGGTGCGCCAGCCGTCGCCGATGGAGATGCGACCGCCTTGGCTTTCAAACACTTTGCCGGTGACGTGCGCCGACTCGTTGCTGCCCAGCCAGACCACCAGCGGCGCGACGTTTTCTGGTGCCCAAGCGTCAAAACTGCCGTCTTCGGGCGCTTTGACCATGTCGGGCATACCAGCTTCGGTCATGGCAGTGCGCGCAGCTGGCGCTAGTGCATTGGCGGTGACGCCGTAGCGCGCCATCTCTGCCGCTTGCACCAGCGTCAGCGAAGCAATGCCGCCCTTGGCTGCCGAGTAGTTGGACTGGCCAATCGAGCCTTGCAAGCCCGCACCCGAGCTGGTGTTGATGATGCGCGCGTCGATTTTGTTGCCGGCTTTGGCGGCATCGCGCCAGCGCTTGCCCAGCAGATTTGCCAAGCAAAAGTGTCCCTTCAGGTGTACGCGCATCACTTGATCCCAGTCGTCTTCGCTGAGGCTGACGAACATGCGATCGCGCAAGATGCCGGCGTTGTTGACCAGCACGTGCACCTCGCCAAACGCCGCTACGGCGGCGTCGATGATGCTTTGCGCGCCATCCATCGTGGTGATGTCGCCGTTGTTGGCCAGCGCTTTGCCGCCAGCGGCGGTGACTTCGGCCACCACCGCTTGAGCAGCTTCCAAGCGGATGTCGTTGACGATGACGTTGGCACCTTCAGCGGCAAACGCCAGCGCATAAGCGCGTCCCAGACCACCGCCAGCGCCGGTGATGATGACAGTACGGTTGTTGCAAATAGCCATAGTTTTAGAGCCTTTCAATGATGGTGACGTTGGCTTGGCCACCGCCTTCGCACATGGTTTGCAGGCCGTAGCGGCCACCGGTGCGTTCGAGTTCGTGCAAGAGCGTGGTCATCAGCTTGACGCCCGATGCGCCCAGCGGGTGGCCCAGCGCAATGGCGCCGCCGTTGACGTTGGTGCGCTCGTGCGGGTAGCGGGTTTCTTTCAACCACGCCATCACCACCGAGGCAAAGGCTTCGTTGATTTCGACCAAGTCGATGTCTTCGAGCTTCATGCCGGCGCGTTTCAGCGCGTATTCGGTGGCGGCAATCGGCGCCGTGAGGTGCCAAATCGGGTCGTCGGCGCGCACGCTGATGTGGTGGATGCGGGCGCGCGGCGTCAGGTTGTAGCGCTTGAGCGCCGCTTCCGAGACCACCAGCACGGCGGCCGCTGCATCGCAGGTCGAGCTGGATACCGCAGCGGTGATTTTTGGATAAGTCGGATCGACCGGCTGCAGCGTAGCGAGTTTTTCCAGCGTGCTGGCGCGGGCGGTTTCGTCCATGCGGAAGTCGCCAAACGGCACGATTTCGCGCTCAAAACGGCCTTCAGCGATAGCGCGCAGGGCGCGGTCGTGGCTTTCTTTGGCAAACACCTCCATGTCGGCGCGCGACAAACCCCAGTGGTCGGCAATGCGCTGCGCAGCATAAAACTGGTTCACCGGTGCATCGCCAAAGCGCGCTTGCCAGCCTTTGCTCTCGGCAAACGGCGTGGTAAAGCCCAGCGGCTGGCCAGCCAGCATCGCCGAGCTGATCGGGATGGCGCTCATGGTCTGCACACCGCCGGCCAAGATCACGTCTTGCGTGCCGCTCATCACCGCTTGGGCGGCGAAATGCACCGCCTGCTGTGACGAGCCGCATTGGCGGTCGATGGTGGTGCCGGGCACGCACAGCGGCATACCAGCGGCCAGCCACGAGGTGCGGGCAATGTCACCGGCCAGCGAGCCGATGGTGTCCACACAACCAAAAATCACGTCGTCGTAGTCTTCAGCCGGCACGCCGTTGCGCTGGACCAGCGCTTTGACCACGTGGGCGCCGAGGTCAGCGCC
>JAGNSH010000187.1 GCA_017988165.1 Giesbergeria sp.
GGCACAAACGGCAGCGCAAAGTAGATGAACAGCATTTGCAGCATCAGCGGCGTGCCGCGCATCAGCCAGATGTAGCCGTTGACCAGCGCGCTCAGCGCCGGCGAGCCCGACAGCCGCGCCAGCGCCAACGCCAAGCCCAGCGGCACCGCCAGCGCCAGCGTGATAAAAAACAGTTTGAGCGTGACGGTGGCGCCTTGCCACAGCGGCGCCACCATTGAAAGCGCGTAATCCATACGAATTGCCTTAGCGCCGGGCAGCACGCGGCCCCCGACAACACCGTGAACGAAAAACACCGGCGGGCCGCAGCAAAGCGACCCCGCCGGTGTGCTCATGCAGCGGTCAAATTACTTGATGATGTTCTTGCCAAACCACTGGGTGGCAATCGCTGCGGCGGCGCCGTCGGTCTTCATATCAGCCAGCGCTTTATTGAGCTTTTCGTGCAGCTCGGTGTCGCCCTTGCGCACGCCCACGCCGTAGTCTTCGGTGCCAAAGTGCTCGTCAATCACCGCGTATTCGGTCGGCTTCTTGGCCACGTAGTAGCGCCCCACCACCTCATCGACCACCACCGCTTCAAGGCGGCCGGTGGCCAAGTCCATCAGCGCGGTCACGTTGTCGCCAAAGGTTTTGAGTTCTTTGAACGAGGCAAACACCGCTTCGTCTTTCTTGACGGCGTCCACGGCGCTGCTGCCCTCTTGCGCGCCGACCACTTTGCCAGCCATGTCGGCCTTGGTCTTGATGGGCGAGTTGGCAGCAACGACGACGATTTGGTGGTTTTCCATGTACGGCGCGGTGAAGTCGATGTTCTTCTTGCGCTCTTCGGTGATGGTCAGGCCGTTCCACAGCGCGTCGACGCGCTTGCCCGCCAGTTCGGCTTCTTTGGCGCTCCAGTCGATGGGCTTGAACTCCACTTCAACGGCCATGCGCTTGGCCGCTTCACGCGCCATGTCGATGTCAAAGCCGACCAGCTCGTTCTTTTCGTCGCGAAAACCCATGGGCGGAAAGTTGTCATCCAAGCCGACCACGATTTTGGTCATGGCCACCGCAGCGGGTGCGGCGGCGGGCGTGGCGGCTTCTTGCTTGCCACAAGCGGCCAGCAGGGCGCCGGCGGACAACAACAAAACAGCGGTGAGTTTTTTCATAATGCAAAAAGTAAATTGAGTGGAACCCGGGATTGTCCCTTAATCGGCCCACACCACTGCACCCTCAGCGCGGCAAGTCACTACAACCCATCAGAAATTCATCCACCGCGCGCGCCGCTTGGCGGCCTTCGCGAATCGCCCAGACCACCAAACTTTGGCCACGGCGAATATCGCCAGCGGCAAACACTTTGGCCACATTGGTGGCATAGCCGCCGACAGCGTCGGTGCTGGCGCGGGCGTTGCCGCGCGCGTCTGGGTCGACACCAAAGGCTTCCAGCACTGGGGCCACTGGGCTGACAAAGCCCATCGCCAACAGCACCAAATCGGCCGGGTAGTGCTTTTCGGTGCCGGGCACTTCAACCAGCTTGCCGCCGGTGAATTCGACCTGCACCGTGGTCAAGCCTTTGAGCTTGCCCTTTTCGCCGGTGAAGGCTTTGGTGGAGATGGCGAACTCGCGCGTGCAGCCTTCTTCGTGGCTGGAACTGGTGCGCAGTTTGAGCGGCCAGTGGGGCCAAGTCAGTGGCCGGTCTTCGACCTCGGGCGGCTGCGGCATGACCTCGAACTGCGTCACGCTGGCCGCGCCATGGCGGTTGCTGGTGCCAACGCAGTCGCTGCCGGTGTCGCCACCGCCAATGACGATGACGTGCTTGCCAGCGGCCGACAACTGGCCCTTCACCTTGTCGCCGGCATTGACCTTGTTTTGCTGCGGCAAAAACTCCATGGCGAAATGCACCCCGGCCAAGTCGCGCCCCGGCACCGGCAGGTCGCGCGACTGCTCGGCGCCACCGGCCAGCAGCACGGCGTCAAAGTCTTGCTGCAACTGCTCGGGGGTGATGGTTTCTTTCGCCCAGTTGGTGACTTTGGAGCCTTTGCCCAGGCCGTCTTGCGCGCTGCCCACCAACACGCCGGTGCGAAACTCCACGCCCTCAGCCTGCATTTGCGCCACACGTTTGTCGATGTGGCTTTTTTCTAGCTTGAAGTCAGGAATGCCATAGCGCAGCAGGCCGCCAAGGCGGTCGTTCTTTTCAAACACCGTCACGCTGTGGCCAGCGCGCGCCAGTTGCTGCGCTGCGGCCAGGCCCGCCGGGCCGGAGCCGACCACGGCCACCTTTTTGCCGCTGTGCTGGCGCGCCAGTTGCGGCGTGACCCAGCCGTGTTCCCAGGCGCGGTCGATGATGGCGTGCTCGATGCTTTTGATGCCGACCGCGTCGCCGTTGATGTTGAGCACGCAGGCCGCCTCGCAAGGCGCGGGGCAAATGCGCCCGGTGAACTCGGGGAAGTTGTTGGTCGAATCAAGCACGGCAAACGCGCTTTGCCAGTCGCTTTGGTAGACCAAATCGTTAAAGTCTGGAATCACGTTGCTGACGGGGCAGCCGCTGTGGCAAAACGGCGTGCCGCAGTCCATACAGCGCGCGGCCTGCACGCTGGCCTGGGCATCGCTCAGGCCGATGACAAATTCTTTGTAGCCCTTGAGTCGCTCGGGCGGGCTGCGGTAGCCCTCCTCGATGCGCTCGTATTCCATGAAGCCGGTGATCTTGCCCATGATGTGTATGTCCTGTGAATGCGGTGCGGGTAGCAGATAGAGACAGCCGGCAGCCTTAAACGGCGGCGCTCGCTACGGTTTCAATAGCTGGTAGCGCAGGTGTGGCGGTGCTTTCAAGCACTTTTTGTTCATATATTTCGGCCAGTGCGCGCTTGTATTCGGTCGGGAAGACTTTGACAAATTTGCTGCGCGATGCGGCCCAGTGGTCCAGCAACTCGCGCGCGCGCTTGCTGCCGGTCCAGCGGTTGTGGTCTTCCAGCATCTTTTTGAGCTGGGCTTCGTCGGTTTGGCCTTGGTGCCAAGTGGCCTGCGCCACGGTGGCAATTTGCTCGTCGCTGGGCAAGATGCGCTCTAGCGCCACCATGGCCATGTTGCAGCGCGTCTCAAACAGCCCGTCCTCGTCGTAGACATAGGCCACGCCGCCGCTCATGCCTGCGGCAAAGTTGCGCCCGGTTTGGCCCAGCACCACCACGGTGCCGCCGGTCATGTATTCGCAGCCATGGTCGCCCGTGCCCTCGACCACTGCCGTGGCGCCCGACAAACGCACGGCAAAGCGCTCGCCGGCGACGCCGCTAAAAAACGCCTCGCCGCTGGTCGCGCCGTACAGCACGGTGTTGCCAACGATGGTGTTGCGCAGCGCCTCACCGCGAAAATCGAGGCTCGGGCGCACCACAATGCGCCCGCCAGACAAGCCCTTGCCGGTGTAGTCGTTGGCGTCACCAATCAGATTGAGCGTGATGCCGTGGCACAAGAAAGCGCCAAACGACTGCCCGCCGGTGCCCTCAAACTGGATGCGGATGGTGTCGTCGGGCAAGCCTTCGGGGTGGGCGCGCGTCACCGCGCCCGAGAGCATCGCCCCCACGGTGCGGTTGACGTTGCGCGCCACTTCCATGATTTGCACGCGCTCGCCCTGCTCAATCGCCGGGCGGCAGCGCTCGATCAGTTTGCGATCCAGCGTGTGGCCCAGGTTGTGGTCTTGCTCTTCGACGTGGAAACGCGCCACCTCAGCGCCCACCTGTGGCTGGGCAAACAGGCGGCCAAAGTCCAGGCCACTGGCCTTCCAGTGCGCTACGCCTGCACGCATATCGAGCAAGTCGGTGCGGCCAATCAAGTCGTCAAATTTGCGAATGCCCAACTGCGCCATGATGTGGCGCACTTCTTCGGCGACAAAGAAGAAGTAGTTCACCAAATGCTCGGGCTTGCCCGAGAACTTGGCGCGCAGCACCGGGTCTTGTGTCGCCACGCCAACCGGGCAGGTGTTGAGGTGGCATTTGCGCATCATCACGCA
>JAGNSH010000188.1 GCA_017988165.1 Giesbergeria sp.
CGGGCATAGCGCCTTCAATGTGCGGGTAGTAGTCCGAGTAAAGCGGGATGCAGCGGTAGGGCACGCCAATCTCGGCCAAGTAGCGCGCCATGTGGCGTGCAGACTCGACATAGGCCAACACCCGGTCATCGGTGGCCAGCCCTTTGGCGCAGCGCTTGACGTAGCCAAAGGCCACGTCCACGCTGTCGCGCAGCCCAGCCTTGGGCATGTCGTAGTTGTCCGGAATCCAGATGCCACCCCCCGAGATGGCCGAAGTTCCGCCCACCAGTGCGGATTTTTCGACCACCAAGGTGGTAAGCCCAGCGTCGTGGGCGCGGATGGCGGCAAGCAACGCCCCAGCTCCCGTCCCAACGACGATCACATCAAACTGCTGTTGTTCGTTTTTCAACGGTGGTTGTGGCACGCCGCCTCCTGTTGTCATGCGTTAGGTCTCTTGACTTGGATGTCTTGTTTAGACGAAAGCGTCGGCGTTGGGCAAGCCCAGCATTACGGCGCCATGCGCACGCGCATAGGTATCGGTGTTGTTGGCAATGTGGCCGCGCGCCACGTGCAGGTCGCGAAAGGTGCGCTCGATGGGGTTGGTTTTGTAGACACCACCGGCCGCGCAGGCACGCATGATTTCGTTGACTGCCTCGGCGCATTTTTTGGGCACTTGCGAGGCTTGGGCACGTTGCAGCAAGCGCTCTTCCACATCCATCACCGTGCCGTTTTTGGCGCAATCAACGATGCGCTGGAAGTTGCGGTACAGCACCAGCTTGGCGGAGTCGCTCATCATCATGGCCTCGGTCACAGCCAGCTGCGAGTTGACGTCTTCTGCCGTTTTGGCGCCGTGTTTGCCGACAAAGCTGGCGCAGCGGGCGCGGAAGCTGTTGATGGCGGCATCGGTGGCGCCCAAGCAGGCCGACGAGACAGCGCGCTGGAACACTTGCGTGAACGGAATGCGGTACAGCCAACCGGGGTTGACCGCACGGCCGGGGCAGCCGGCGTCGCTGTGGTCATTGGTGCGGTGGGTGCGGTGCGCGGGCACAAAGGCGTTGGTGACTTCGATGTCGTGGCTGCCGGTGGCGCGCAGGCCGAGCACATCAAAGTTTTCAATGATTTTGAAGTCTGCCTTGGGCAGCAAGAAGGTGCAGTGCTCCAGCACACCCGAGCCGTCTTTCTTGGGCAACAAACCACCCAGCAAAATCCACTCGCAGTGCTGCGAACCGCTGCTCCAGCTCCAGCGGCCGCTGAAGTTGTAGCCACCATCCACCGGCTCGGCCTTGCCGGTGGGCATGTAGGTCGATGCGGTCAGCGTGGTGGGGTCGGTTCCCCAGACGTCAATTTGTGCCTGCTCCGGAAACAGCGGGATTTGCCAGTTGTGTACGCCAATCACGCCATAAATCCAGGCGGTGGCCATGCAGCCCTCGGCCAGTGCCATTTGCACGGTGTAGAACACGCGCGGATCCATTTCGTAGCCACCCCAGCGCTTGGGCTGCAGTACCTTGAAGAAACCTGCCTCTTGCATCTCGGCGACGGTTTCACGCGGCACCATCAATGCGTCTTCGGCGGCGCGGGCGCGCTCGGCCAAGCGAGGAATCATGGCGCGGGCGCGCTCAATCACTTCAATAGCTTCAGGCGTCAAATAATCGTCTTTTACGGTCATCATGGAATTTGTCTCCGAAAGGCTTTGCTCTATGGGCTCAGGGATATCCGCAAGGAGAATGCCTTGCGATAGATAGATAGTCCCACCCGCTGGGGCGCGGCTCATCGTCCAATCAGACTAAAAACCAACCCCTAGTGCGCCAGCGGCGCCGACATGCGCCCCGCACCTGAGCGGCAGCTGACCTAGGGCAAACCCCGCGCGTACCTAGTCCGTGTGGAGGATTCCAGCGCCCCCCGCGCCCGGCAAGCTCAGTGCCCAAGACTCAGGAGACTTGTATGGACGCCACTGCCCCCACCGTTACCCCCGCCACAGCCCCCCCAGCTGGCGCTTTTGACCCGAAAGACTTTCGCCGCGCCTTGGGTATGTTTGCCACCGGCGTGACCATCGTCACCACCACCAGTGCTGACGGCGCACCGATTGGCGTGACGGCCAACAGCTTCAACTCGGTGTCACTCGACCCGCCGATGGTGCTGTGGAGCTTGGCCAACAACGCGCGCAGCCTAGAAGCGTTTAGCCAGAGCACGCACTGGAACGTACACATCTTGTCCAACGAGCAAGAAGCGCTCTCCAACCGCTTTGCCCGCGCCGGCGAGGACAAATTCAACGGCCTAGAGATGGACAGCCAGCCCAGCGGCGCGCCGCTGCTGCCCGGTTGCAGCGCCCGCTTTCAGTGCAAAACCGCCTTCAAGTACGAAGGCGGCGACCACACCATTTTTGTCGGCGAAGTGGTGCAGTACGACAGCTGCGCCGTGCCGCCGCTGGTCTATGTCACCGGCGGCTACGCACTGGCCGCGCGCAAGGCCGCGCCGGTCTCGACCGAGCCGCTGGCACAGCTGGACGGCGCGGTGTATTCCGAGAATCTGCTGGGCTATTTGTTTGGCCGGGCGCACTTTCAGTTTTTGCACGGCATTCGCGGCACATTGCAGGCGCAGCAGCTGTCGGATACTGACTTTTTTGTGCTGTCGCTCTTGAGCGTGCGCCAGCCACTGGCTGCACCTGAAATTGCCGAGCACATCACCTACACCGGCGTCGATTCCAGCGCTGCCAGCCTGCAATCGCTGGTGCAACGCGGCCTGCTGGAGCAAGAAGTCGGCGGCGGCCTGCGCCTGAGCGCTGCCGGCACCGATGCCATCTTGCATGTGCTGGCAGCCGCCAAGTCGGTCGAGGCCGATTTGGTCGACCGCATGGGCGAGCTGGAATCGGCCGCGCTGCGCAACCTGCTCAAGCAAGCCATCTTGGCCACCGACCCCGGCCTGCCCAAGCTGTGGCAAGCGCCAGCGTCTGCGGCGTAAAAAACCTAAAGCACCCCTGATTTTTTAATTTCACTCTTTTTTCTTGAAGGGCATATCCATGCAAACCACCACCACCGCCCCAACCGCCATTCCTGAAGGCAAATACCTCGACATTGGCGACATCTCTGGCCTGCCCCAGCGCATCCACTACCACGAGCAAGGCGAAGGCGAAGTGGTCATCTTCTTGCACGGCGCCGGCGGCGGTGCCAGCGGCTACAGCAACTTCAAGGGCAACTACCCGGCGTTTGCCGAAGCCGGCTACCGCAGCATCGTCCCCGACCTGATTGGCTACGGCCTGTCGAGCAAGCCCGACTTGGCGCAGTACGACTTGGACCTGTTCATTGCCGGCGTCAAAGGCTTGGTCGATGGCTTGGGGCTGAAAAACGTCACGCTGCTGGGCAACTCGCTCGGCGGCGCGGTGGCGCTGGGTTATGCGCTGGCCTACCCCCAAGATGTGGCGCGGCTGATTTTGATGGCGCCCGGCGGCGTCGAAGACCTTGACACCTACTTGGCCATGCCCGGCATTGCCAACATGTTTGAGATTTACAAATCCGGCAAAACCGGTGCCGACGCCATGCGCGCCGTGATGACCATGCAGCTGTTTGACCCCAGCTTGCTGACCGAAGAAATCATCAACGAACGCGCCCCCATTGCCCTGACGCAAACCAACGCTGCCCGCTCGGTGTTGAAAGTGCCCAACATGACCGAGCGCCTGCACGAGCTGCGCTGCCCAGTGTTTGGCTTCTGGGGCGTCAACGACCAGTTCAACCCAGCCAGCGGCGCCGCCAAGCTGCTGGACAACTGCCCGAATGCGCGCATGGTGATGCTCAACCGCTGCGGCCACTGGGTGCAGGTGGAGCACCGCGAAATGTTTAACCGCAGCTGCATCGACTTCATGCAGAACGGCTGAGCCAATGACCATGAGCTTAGACACCGCACTCATTGACTCCTTGGGCGACGAGCTGTTTGCCGCCCTGCGCCAACGGCGCACGCTGGTGCCGCTGACCGAGCGCCACGCCGGCATCA
>JAGNSH010000189.1 GCA_017988165.1 Giesbergeria sp.
GCAAACATTCCTAAGAACACCCGCAACCCAATTTAGCAAAGCTTCACGCTATCTTGGGCGCCCCACACAAAACTTCTAAAGAAGACTTCTGAGGAGCCAAGCCCGCAACTATAACACCGCTTTCATCAGCTTGGCGAATTTTTCTGAGTAATTTTTACGGGAAGTGCCTCTGCTAAGACTCTGTCGGCATCCCAATCAACAGCCCTACTCCAGCAGCGCCCACTGGCAGCCCAAAGGGGCCGCCTGATAATGCGCCCCTATGGCATTGATTACTTTATTAGACGCCCAGCTGGCTTTCGGACACGTGGCCTTGCTGGATCACGCAACTTTCTCTCTAGAAACCGGCGAACGGGTCGGCTTGATTGGGCGCAACGGCGCTGGCAAGTCCTCGTTACTGAAGATTTTGGGAGGGCTGGCGCACGCAGACGATGGCGCGCGGCACCTGCAACAAGGCATTCGCATTGCCTATGTGGCGCAAGAGCCCGATTTAGATCCGCTCGCCACGGTGTTTGAGGCCACGTCTTTCGGGCTGGCCCATGTGATTGCCGTGCGCGAGCAGTATTTGAGCGGCGCTGACGGCCTTGACTTGGATGCGCTGCAGACCGAAATTGAAGCCTACGACGCTTGGAACTGGGAGCAACGCGTCGAAGAAACACTGCAACGCCTGCACCTCGATCCATTGGCACGCGTGGGCGATCTTTCTGGCGGCACCAAAAAACGCGTCGCTTTGGCGCAGGCTTTGGTAACGCGCCCGGATGTCCTGTTGCTCGATGAACCGACCAACCACCTGGATCTCGATTCCATCGAATGGCTAGAAGAACTGCTGGTCGATTTTGGCGGCAGCATCGTCACCATCACCCACGACCGCAGCTTTTTGGATCGCGTAGCGACGCGCATTGTGGAACTCGATCGCGGTCAATTGCGCTCTTATCCTGGCAACTTTGCGCAGTATTTGGTGCAGAAACAAGATCAGCTCGCGCAAGAAGAAACTATTTCTGCCAAGGCTGACAAACTGCTGGCACAAGAAGAGATCTGGATTCGCAAAGGCGTCGAAGCGCGCCGCACCCGCAGCCAAAGTCGTATCGGTCGGTTAGAAGAGATGCGCTCCAGCCGCGCCGCGCGGCGCGAGACGCTGGGCAGCGTGAAGATGGACTTGGCCTCGGGCGCGCCCAGCGGCAAAATCGTCGCCGAACTGGAGGGCGTGTCCAAGTCGTTTGGCGACAAACTCATCGTGCGCAACTTCACTGGCACGATTTTGCGCGGTGACAAAGTCGGTCTCATCGGCCCCAACGGCGCGGGCAAAACCACCTTGTTGAAACTCATTTTGGGCGAACTGCAAGCCGATTCGGGCCGGATTCGCCAAGGCGCCAACCTGCAAGTGGCGTACTTTGACCAAATGCGCCACGCCATTGACTTGGACGCGACGCTGGAAGACTTCATCAGCCCCGGCAGCGAGTGGATTGAGATTGGCAAGCAACGCAAGCACGTCAAAAGCTATTTGGGCGACTTTTTGTTCTCGCCCTCGCGCGCGCACTCTCCCGTGCGCTCACTCTCGGGCGGCGAGCGCAACCGGCTGCTGCTGGCGCGCTTGTTTGCCCGCCCGGCCAACGTGCTGGTGCTTGACGAGCCGACCAACGACCTCGACATTGAAACGCTCGACCTTTTAGAAGAGCTGCTGCAAACCTACGAAGGCACGGTATTTTTGGTCAGCCACGACCGCACCTTTTTGGACAACGTCGTCACCAGCACGCTGGCGTTTGAGGGCGATGGCCTGTGGCGCGAATACGAAGGCAGCGTGCAAGACTGGCTGACCCAGTCGCGCCGCAGCCGCGATTTGGCCGCCGCCAACGCCGCCAGCAATCCCACGCCAGCTGCTGCGCCAGCCAGCAAAGCCAGCGCCGAACGCGCACCCGAACCAGCCAAGCCAGCAGCAGCCGTCAAAAAGAAGCTCAGCTACAAAGACCAGCGTGAACTAGAGCAATTGCCGGCGCTGATTGCCGCGCTGGAGACCGAGCAAAAGTCGATTCAAGACGCGCTGGCCGATGGCTCGCTCTACAGCAGCGATGGCGCTAAAGCGGCCGCGCTGCACGCGCGCGAAGGTGAGATTGAAAACGCGCTGATGGCGGCGCTAGAGCGTTGGGAAATGCTGTCGGCCTAAACTGGCTGCATTAAAAATGTGAGCTACTAGCGCACGTTTTTATTGGCTTTCAGATAGTTTTCTATCTGAAAGGCTTTAAATACGTGCGGTTGCAGCTATCAATTTTGAGGGCCGTTTTCAGATACGGTGCATGACGCCAGCGCCGCCGCGCAGCTTGGCGATCAGGGCTGGGGCAATTTGCGTCAGTGGCAGCACTTCATCGGCGGCGCCGTGGGCAATGGCTTCGCGCGGCATACCAAACACGATGCAGCTGGCTTCGTCTTGCACGTAGTTGTAGCTGCCGGCGTCTTTCATTTCGCGCATGGCGGCGGCGCCGTCGTTGCCCATGCCGGTCAGCATGATGCCGTAGGCGTTGCGCCCGACCAAGGCCGCGCCCGACTTGAACAACACCTCCACCGACGGCTTGTGGCGATTGACCGCCGGGCCGTCGTCCACCACCGCCACGTAGTTGGCGCCGCTGCGGCTGATGTGAAACTGCTTGCCGCCCGGCGCAATGTAGGCGTGGCCGGGCAAAATGCGCTCGCCGTGGCTGGCTTCTTTCACCGTGATTTGCGACAAGCTGTTGAGGCGCGCGGCAAAGCTGGTGGTAAAGCCCGGCGGCATATGCTGGGTGATAACGATGGCCGGGCAGTCGGCAGGCAGATTGACCAAAATTTCTTTGATTGCCTCGGTGCCGCCGGTGGAGGCGCCGATAAAAATCAATTTTTCAGTCGACAAGCGGCCCAGCAAGCTCATGCTGGGTGAAGCCGGTGCAGCGCTACTGGCCGCCGCGTTAGCCGCACCTGCCGCAGTGCGCACTGGCGCCGGCACACGCGGCGCGCGGCGCACTTGGGCCACCGCTGCCACACGAATTTTGTCGACGATTTGGGTTGCCAACTCATTCAAGCCGTTGGCCAAACCGACGCGCGGCTTGGAGACGAAATCGACCGCGCCCAATTCCAACGCCTTCATCGTGACTTCAGCGCCGCGCTCGGTCAGGGTAGAAATCATCACCACCGGCATCGGGCGCAAGCGCATCAAGCGGCCCAAAAAGTCGATGCCGTCCATGCGCGGCATTTCCACGTCCAAAGTAATCACGTCGGGGTTGAGTTCGCGGATCATTTCGCGCGCAATCAAAGGGTCGTTGGCCGTGCCGATGCACTCCATGTCGCTCTGGCGGTTGATGATCTCTGCCAGCAAACTGCGTACCAGCGCCGAGTCGTCAACCACAATCACCCGAATTTTTTTGCTCATCGCCGCACCTCGTTAAAACAGATCCACTGAGCCGCCTTGGGTGGCCTTGGCCACCGTGGCTGCGTTGCCCAGCTTGTCTTGCGCCACCAATTTTTCAGGGTGCGAATGTGCCAGACGTTTGACCATGGCTTTGCCTGTCGACGGGAAATAACACACCTTGCGCGGATAAATATCAAGCACATCTTCGGAGATCACCGGGATGCGCTCGGCTCGTAAATAGTTGATGACGAAATTAGTATTGCGCTCACCCACATTCATGGTGGTGAAATTGTGCATGACTTGGGCGCCGCCAAAAATTTTGGCCTGCATGGTCTCGCGCCGCGCACCGAGCTTGAACATTTCGTTGATCAGCAGCTCCATGGCGTAGGAGCCGTAGCGCCCGGACACGTCCAGCGAGTCGCCATCGGGCAGCATAAAGTGGTTCATGCCACCGACGCGCATCCGGCTGTCCCACAAGCAGGCGGCAATGCACGAGCCAAGCACGGTCATGATGACCAAATTTTCGTTGGAGACGAAGTACTCCCCCGGCAGCACCTTGACCGCGTTGTACTGAAA
>JAGNSH010000190.1 GCA_017988165.1 Giesbergeria sp.
GCTCGACCACCAAGGACAGCGTCGGCGTTTGCACCCGGCCGACGGTGGTCAAAAAGAAGCCGCCGCCCTGCGAGTTAAACGCCGTCATCGCCCGCGTGCCGTTGATGCCGACCAGCCAGTCGGCCTCCGAGCGGCTGCGCGCGGCGTCGGCCAGGCCCTGCATTTGCGCGTTGCTGCGCAGTTTGGTGAAACCATCGCGAATGGCCTGCGGCGTCATCGACTGCAGCCACAGCCGCTCGACTGGTTTGCCCAGCGGTTTGGCACCGCCAGCGTATTGCTCAATCAGCCGAAAAATCAGCTCGCCCTCGCGGCCCGCGTCACAGGCGTTGATCAGCGCGCTGACATCTTTGCGCTTGGCCAGTTTGACCACGGCGTTGAGGCGCGATTTGGTTTTGTCGACCGGCTTTAAATCAAAGTGCGGCGGAATCACCGGCAGGTTGGCAAAACTCCATTTGCCGCGTTTGACGTCGAACTCTTCGGGCGCTTGAATCTCTACCAAATGGCCGACGGCGCTGGTGACAACGTAGCGCTCGTTTTCAAAGTGGTCGTCGTGTTTGTCAAACTTGCCCGCGATGGGCGTGAGGGCGCGCACGATGTCTTGTGCGACGGACGGTTTTTCTGCAATTACCAGGGTCTTGGTCATGTTCAATTCTCGCCATACGGCTAGTACCGGAAGGATGCTCCGGGCGCTATCTACAATCTGGGCCTCTCGCGCGTGCCTGCGCACGCACATGTGTGCTCATTTAAGTTAACAGAGTTTTGCCATGTCCCGCACCGCACTGCGCGCCAGCAATGGCCGCCGAATCCAGATTCGCACTTCTGGCGTGCACGGCAAAGGCGTTTTTGCCGTGCAGGATATTGCCGAAGGCGAAGTGCTGATCGAATACGTCGGTCAAATCATCGGCTGGCAAGAGGCGCAAGAGCGCCACCCGCACGACCCGCTGCAGCCCAACCACACCTTTTATTTTCACGTCGATGAAGACCGGGTGATTGACGCCTACATTGGCGGCAACTCCTCGCGCTGGATTAACCACAGCTGCGCGCCCAACTGCTTTGCCGACGAACAGGACGGGCGCATCTTCATCACTGCGCTGCGCAACATCAACGCCGGCGAAGAGCTGAACTACGACTACGGCCTGATGCTGGACGAGCGCTACACCAAAAAGCTCAAAGCCGAGTACCCGTGCTATTGCGGCACGGCCAACTGCCGTGGCACCTTGCTGGCACCCAAGCGCGGCCCGGCGGCGCCCAAACTACTATGAGCCACTCCCCCATTCGTTGGCCTGCTGAGGCGATTTGGCAGGCCGTAGCGCCGCAGCTGCCGGGCTTCACCATCGAGGTGCTGCCCTGCATCGACTCGACCAACACCGAGCTGATGCGCCGCGCCCGCGCGGGCCGCTGCGAGCCGATTTTGCTGGTCGCCGAGCAGCAAACTGCGGGCCGTGGGCGCTTGGGCCGCGAGTGGCACAGCGGCACCGATGCGGCCTCGCTGACCTTCTCGCTGGGCTTGCCGCTGGCGCCGCTGGACTGGTCGGGCCTATCGCTGGCCGTCGGCGTCAGCGTGGCCGAGAGTTTGCAGCCGCTGCTGCCCGCGCCGGACAGCCGCACGCCGCGCATTGGCCTGAAATGGCCCAATGACTTGTGGCTGGGCGGCGCCGCTGGCGAGCGCAAATTGGGTGGCATCTTGGTCGAAACCGCCAGCTTTGTTGCGCCGCAGCGCCCGGCTTTGGGTTCGGCTGTAGCGCCGCGCTACGTGGTGGTCGGCGTGGGTTTAAACGTGTTGCCGCGCGCCGACGCCGGCCTGTCGATTCCGGCGGGCTGCTTGCAAGAAGTCGATGCGGCGCTGGACGCCCCCACCGCGCTGGCGCGCATCGCCGCGCCGCTGGTGGCCATGTTGCAGTCGTTTGAGTTGTATGGCTTTGAGCCGATGCAGCCGCGCTTTGCGCTGCGCGATGTGCTGCAAGAGCGCCTAGTCACCCTGAGCGATGGCAGCCGTGGCACGGCACATGGCGTGGCGCCCGATGGTGCTTTGCTCGTCCACACCGCGCAGGGAATGCAGTCGGTCACCAGCGCTGATGTCAGCGTGCGCCCGGCACCGTCTTGAATCGAGTCCCCGATGCTGCGTCTATTTGCTATTTTTTTGCTGCTGGCCAACGCCAGTTATTACGCTTGGTCGGGCGGCTGGCTGCACGCGTGGGGCATGGCGCCAACCGAAGAATCTGAGCCGCAGCACTGGGCGCAGCAAATTGCCCCCGAGGCGCTGCACATCATTGCCGCAGCCGCCGCCGCTGTTGCGCCCGACAGCGCTAGTGCGGCTTCTGGCGCTGCGGCCACTTCAGCTGCTGATGCTGCGCCGCACACACCAGATGCCTCCAGTGCTCCAGCCGAGCCGGCGGTGGTGCTACCGCGCACTGTGACGCAGCCGCCGGTAGCGGCCTCGCGCGGCGAATGCTTGCAGGCTGGCCCGTTCAGCCCAGCCGAGGCCGAGGCGTGGCGCAAAGCCGCCAGCATCCTGCCCCAAGGCAGTTGGCGCTTAGAGAGCACGCCAGTGCCGGGGCGCTGGATGATTTACATGGGCCGTTTTTCTGATAGCGATATGTTGGCCAAAAAGCGCCTAGAGCTGCGCATCCGCAAAGTCGCGTTTGACCGCCCGAACAACCCCGAGCTGGAGCCGGGCCTGTCGCTGGGACGCTTTACCTCCGAAGAAGCTGCCGAGCGCGGCTTGGTCAACTTGGGCAACCAAGGCGTGCGCACCGCCCGCGTCATCTTGGAGCGCCCCGCCTCCGAGATTTTTACCCTGCGGCTGCCGCTGGTCGACGCTGCCATGCAGGCCCAGCTGACACGCCTGCAAGTGGCGCTGGCCGGCAAGCCGCTGCGTTCGTGCTTTTAGCGCCCGCAGCGGCCAAATAAGCACAAAATCAGCCTCTAGCCCTTATGCAGCCTGCGGTTGCAGCTATCATTTTGATAACAAAACGGGGTTTATAAATCTACCGGTCGCGCTGCCAGACGCAGCGTAAAGCACGCGCCCGGTGGATGCTGGCCGTGGTGGGCGTCTTCCACCGTCAGCTCGGCGCCGTGCTGGCGGGCAATTTCTTGCACGATGGGCAGGCCCAGCCCCGAGCCGTCGGCGCCACTGCCCAGCGCGCGGTAGAACGGCTGAAAAATCAGCTCGCGCTCGGCCTCGGGCACGCCGGGGCCAGAGTCTTCCACCTGCAGCACCAGCATCCGGCCAAACGGGTCGGCCAGCACGCGCGCGGTGATGACGCCGGGTTTCTCTGGGCTCGACGGCGTGTAGTTCATGGCGTTGTCCAGCAGGTTGCGCACCAGCTCTTTCAGCAGCGTCGGGTTGCCGTCGACCCACACGCCGGGGTCGCCGGCTTGCGCGCCGTCGTAGCCCAAATCGATGTGCTTTTCCAGCGCACGCGGCACTGAGTCGCGCACCGCCTCCATCGTCAGGTGCGCCACGTCGCAGGCGACAAAGGCTTGCAGCGTGCTGCTGCTTTCGGCGCGCGCCAGCGCCAGCAGTTGGTTGACGGTGTGCGTGGCGCGGATGCTGGCGTGCTCGATTTGTTGCAGCGAGCGCTTGAGTTCTGCGGTGCTGGTGCCTTCGCGCTGGGCCAAGTCGGCCTGCATGCGCAGCCCGGCCAGCGGGGTTTTGAGCTGGTGGGCGGCGTCGGTCAAAAAGCGTTTTTGCGTCGCCAGCGAATCGTTCAGCCGGGTGAGCAAGTCGTTGACCGAGGCCACCAGCGGCGCCACCTCCAGCGGCACGGTGCGGTGGTCCAGCGGGCTGAGGTCGTCTGAGCTGCGCGCGCGGATGCGCTCTTCCAGCTGGTTGAGTGGCTTGATGCCGCGCGCCAGCGCCAGCCACACCAGCAGCACCGCCAGCGGCAAGATGACGAACTGCGGCAGCATCACGCCTTTGATGATTTCGGTGGCCAGCAC
>JAGNSH010000191.1 GCA_017988165.1 Giesbergeria sp.
CTGTCCAACACGCTGGCGGCGCTGGAGCTGGGCGTGTGGAATTTTCAGGCGTCGGTGGCGGGCCTAGGCGGCTGCCCGTATGCCAAGGGCGCTACTGGCAACGTATCGACCGAAGACTTGGTGTTCATGCTGCACGGCATGGGCATTGAGACCGGCATTGACTTGGACAAATTGATTGACGCCGGCGCTTACATCAGCGACTTTTTGGGCCGTAAGCCCAACTCGCGTGTGGCCACTGCTGTTTTGAATAAGCGCGCTGGCTGAGTTGGGGCGAAAATATCGCCATGAATACTATGAAACCGATAGCTGCTCGCGCAAGCCTACTGCGGGCTGCAGGCTATTTTGACCCAAACTCTGACGAAGACATCCCCTCGCCGTGCATTTCGGTCTGCCGCATGAACCAAGACCGCAGCTACTGCGAAGGGTGCTTTCGCTCCATCCCCGAAATCCGTGCCTGGGCTGGTGCCGATGCCGCGCAGCGCCTGGCCATTTGGGCGCAACTGGCCGAGCGCGCCGGCATGGCATTTCCACCTGATCCGTCCGATTGCGCCACACCATCAAAGGTCTCGTCATGAAAACCATCACGTTTTATTTGGACTTTGTCTCGCCCTACGCTTGGCTGGCGTTTGAGCGCTTGCCCCAGGAGCTAGAAGGCCTGAGCTACAACATCGAATACCGCCCGGTGCTGCTGGGCGCGCTGCTACAGCAACACGGCAACCCCGGCCCGGCGGGCATTGCACCCAAGCGCGAGTGGACCTATCGCCACGTCATGTGGTTAGGCCATGCACTGGGCGTGCCGCTGCAAACGCCAGTCCATCACCCCTTTAACTCCTTGGGTCTGCTGCGCCAAGCGCTCGCTTGCAGCAGCGATGGCTGTATCAACCGCTTTGTCACCGAGACGCTGTTGCGCCATGTCTGGATTGGCGGACACGACGCGCTGGACACGGCGCGCCTAGCGCAACTGGCGCAAGAGCTGGCACCACAGTTGCAGCCAGCCACCGACAGCGAGCACGTCAAAGCGCTGCTGCGCGCCAACACCGACACGGCGGCCGCGCGCGGCGTGTTTGGTGTACCGGCGTTTGTCGTCGATGACCAGCTGTTTTGGGGCTTGGACAGCTTGCCGATGCTGCGTGCCTATCTGCAAGGCGACTCTTGGTTTTCTACCTCGGCCTGCGCTGCTGCAAGCGTGGTGCAAGGACTGCCGGGTTGAATGGTGTGAGGGGGCCGCGCTAGGGCGCCCTTGTTCAACCCGGCTTGATGCCGCCGCACCCGTGAGTTCGCCATGCCCAGTGCCTTTAATTTTGATGCCTCGCCCTTTGATTGCCTCAACCCCGACGAGCAGCGCTTGGTGCGCGACAGCGTCGACGTGGCGTACTTTCGCGAGGGCGCAGTGGTGCTGGACCCGGGCATCGTGCCAACGCATTTGTTTGTGCTGATCAAGGGCTATGTCACGCAAACCGAGGGCGACGAAGTGCTCGGCACCTACGGCCCAGACGACAGTTTTGATGGCCGGGGCTTGGTCGCCGGGCGCGTCAGCAGCCGCTTTGTTGCCGCCGAAGAAGTGGTGGCCTACCAGTTGGCACGCGAGGCGGTCAACGAGCTGATTGCCCGCAATGCCACCTTTGGCGCGCTGCTGTTTTCAGACTTGGGCAAAAAACTCAGCGCGCTGGCGCAGCGCAGCGACCGCCACGAACGCCAGTCGCTGACGCTGACGCGGGTGGATGAGGCTTATTTGCGCCCAGCGCACATGGTCGATGCCAGCACCGACATCGTCTCGGTAGTGCGGGTGTTTCAAGAGCAGCACACCACCAGCGTGTTGGTCACCGGAATGCCCGATGGCCAGCTGGGCATTTTTACCAACACCACGCTGCAACGCGCCATTTTGGATGGCCGCGCGCTGGACACTTTGCCGGTGGGCGATCTGACCAGCAGCCCGGTGGTCACCGTGCGCGCCGGCGACCAATTGGGCGACGCCATGGCGCTGCTGCTGCGCGAGCGCGTACACCGCTTGGTGGTGGTTGATGGCGACAAGGTGCTGGGTATTTTGGAAGCGCTGGACTTGTTTAGCTTCTTGGCCAACCACTCGCACCTGATCACGGTGCAAATTGAGCGGGCGCGCAATCTGGACGACCTGGCACAGGCGGCGGTGCAAATTACCCGGTTGATTGCTGCGCTGCACCGGGGCGGCACGCGCATCGGGCTGATGGCGACGCTGGTGCAGCAACTCAACGTGCGCCTGTTTGAACGCGCTTGGGCGATAGTGGCGCCGCCCGATCTGCTGGCCAACAGCTGTCTGTTCGTCATGGGCAGCGAAGGGCGCGGCGAGCAACTGCTCAAAACCGACCAAGACAACGGCCTGCTGCTGCGCGACAACTACCCGCCGCCGGCCGATTTGCAAGCCATTTGCCAGCGCTTTTCCGACGTGCTGACCAGCTTTGGCTACCCAGAGTGCCCCGGCCACATCATGCTGAACAACCCGCTGTGGCGCGGCACGGTGACTGAGTTTGGCCAGCGCGTGCGCCAATGGCTGCTGCTGCCCAGCGCCGATGGCTTGATGAATCTGGCGATTTTCTTGGACGCCCACGCCGTCGCTGGCGATGCGGCGCTGCTGGCCACGGTGCGCAACGCCCTGATGGCATTTGCCACCGACAACGATGCGGTGGTGGCGCGCTTTGCCTCGGCGATTGAGCAATTTGACACCGATGCCAGCTGGTGGAGCCGGCTGCTGGGCACCAGCGAAGAACTGCGCCGCGTCAGCCTGAAAAAAGCCGGCATCTTCCCCATCGTTCACGGCGTGCGCAGCCTGGCGCTGGCGCGGCGCGTCACGGCCACCAGCACCGCCGATCGCATCAACGCGCTGGTGCTGGAGGGTGCGCTGGACGCGGCCTTAGGCCAAGAGCTGATCGAGAGCCTGCACTTTTTGATAGGCCTGCGCCTGACGGCCGGATTGGCGGAGATTGACACCGGCCGCACCGTCACCGGCAACGTCATCCCCGAGCGCCTGACCAGCCTAGAGCGCGATTTGCTCAAAGACGCCCTCTCGGTTGTCAAGCGCTTCAAAACGCTGCTGCACCTGCGCTTGCGGCTGGATTTGGTCTGATATATGGCCGACGTAACCCCTGCCACCTCGCCCGCCGCCTCTGGCCCACGCCACTGGCTGGCCCAAGCCAAACGCGCCTGGCGACAGCACCACCTGAGCGATCCGCAGTACGCCTTTTTGCTCGACGCGCCACCGCCCAATGAATGGGTGTCGCTGGACTGCGAAACCACCGGCCTGAACCGGCGCAGCGACGAAATCATCTCGGTGGGCGCGGTGCGCATCGTCGGCGACCGCATCATGACCAGCGAGCGGCTGGAACTGCTGGTGCGCCCCGACAAAGGCGTGCCCGGCCAAAGCGTGCGCATTCACCGCCTGCGCGAGCAAGACGTCGCCCACGGCCTGCCGTTGGCCGAGGCGATGCACCAGCTGCTGCACTTTATTGGCAGTCGCCCCTTAGTCGGCTATTACTTAGAGTTTGATGTGGCGATGCTCAACCGCGCCATTGCCCCGCTGATTGGCATGGGCCTGCCCCAGCCCAAGTGGGAAGTGTCGTCGCTGTATTACGACTACAAATTCAAGCAAATGCCGCCCTCGCACCAGCAGGGCAATGCCGATATTGATTTGCGCTTTGCCACGCTGATGGCCGATTTGCAGCTGCCACTGCGCGACGCACACGACGCCATGAACGATGCGGTGATGGCGGCGATGGCATTCATCAAACTGCGCCACCTGAATGGAATCTGACCGCTATGAGCCCTATAAGCCCTATGACCGTTTTGCCATCGTTTGACTCTGGCGCCAGCCCCACCGCGCAAGGCTGGCACCCGGCTGAAGGCTATGCCGGGGACGTGACGCCGCAGCTGGCATGGCACTGGGTGTGCAGCGG
>JAGNSH010000192.1 GCA_017988165.1 Giesbergeria sp.
GTGCTGTTTGGCGCGCTGCGGCTGGGGGTGCTGGTGCGCTTTGTCTCCAGCTCGGTGCGCACCGGCTTTGTCAACGCGCTGGCGATTTTGATTTTTTCGGCGCAACTGCCGCATTTGTGCGGTGCCAGTGCCGCCACTTGGGCGATGTTGGCGCTGGGGCTGGTGCTGATTTACGGCCTGCCGCGCTTGGGTGCCTGGCTGGGCTGGCGCGCGTTGACGGCGATTCCGTCGCCACTGATTTGCGTGCTGGCGCTGAGTGCGCTGTCAGCCAGCTTGGGGCTGGCGCTGCCCACCGTGGCCGACTTGGGCCAGTTGCCCGACACGCTGCCGCTGTTCGGTCTGCCCGAAGTGCCGCTGTCGCTACAGACCTTGCAAATCATTGCCCTGCCAGCACTGGCGATTGCCATGGTGGGACTGCTGGAATCGGTATTGACGGCAGCCGTGGTCGATGAGCTGACCGACACCCCGAGCAACAAAAACCGCGAATGCTCGGGTCTGGGGCTGGCCAATATCGCTGCCAGCTGCTTTGGCGGCATCGCCGGTTGCGGAATGATTGGTCAAGCCGTCGGTAACGTGAAATACGGCGGGCGCGGGCGCTTGTCCACCCTGTTTGCCGGCGTGTTTTTGCTGATCCTGATGGTGCTGCTGAAACCTTGGATGGCACAGGTGCCGGTGATTGCGCTGGTCGCCATCATGGTGATGGTGTCGGCGGAAACCTTTGACTGGAAGTCGCTGCGCGCCGTGGTGCGCCACCCGCGCCTGTCCAGCGCTGCCATGCTGGCCACAGTGGCGGTGACGCTGGCCAGCCACAACTTGGCGGCCGGCGTGGCGGTCGGTGTGTTGCTGAGCGGCGTGTTTTTTGCCGTCAAGGTGTCGCAAATGTTGGAGGTGCGCTGCACCGATGACGACCTTGCCGGGACGCGCGCGTGGCAGGTCAGCGGACAGGTGTTTTTCGCCTCCGCCGACGCTTTTATTGAAGCCTTTGATGTGCTCGGCGCAGAAAACCGCCGCGTCACCATCGACGTCGCGCGCGCGCATTTTTGGGACATCACCGCCGTCGGCGCGCTCGACAAAGTGGTGCAGCGCCTGCGCCACCACGGCTGCGCGGTGGAGGTGCTGGGGTTGAATACTGCCAGCGCAGTGTTGCTGGAGCGGATGGGGGCGGGGTGAGTCCAGCCCCGCAAGCTGCTACCGATACGGTTGCTTCTCGGCGGTCTTATCGGCGTCGTCGCTCGCAAAGCAGACGCGGTTGCGCCCGCCTTTTTTAGCTTGGTACATGGCCTTGTCGGCGCGGTCGATGATGTCGTGTGGTGCGGTGTCGTCTTGGCTAAACACCACGGCACCAATGCTGGCCGAGCCGTGGTGCTCCACCGTGGTGTCTGGCTGCTCGGCGGTGGTGACGGTGATGAGATAGGGCTGCGCTAGGCTGGCGCGGATTTTTTCGCCAATGGCGCTGGTTTGCGCGACCGCTTGGTCTTGCTCGCCACTGAGCGTGCCCAGCAGCACGACAAATTCATCGCCACCAAAACGCGCCACGGTGTCGATGTTGCGCACGCAGGCTTTCAGTCGCCGCGCTACTTCGATCAGCAGCAGGTCGCCCGCACCGTGGCCGTGGGCATCGTTGAGGGCTTTGAAGTTGTCCAAATCTAAAAACAGCAAGGCCCCGTGGCCGTGTTTGCGCTGGATGGACAGCAGCGCTTGGCTGAGGTGGTCTATCAGCAGGCGGCGGTTGGCCAGTTGGGTCAGGGCGTCGTAAAACGCCAGCTCGTGGACTTTGTCTTGCAGCAATCGGCGCTCGGTGATTTCGCGGGTGATGCCGTGGTAGCCGACGATGCTTCCCTCGGCATTGCGGTCGGGCTTGGCCAAAATTTCGCCCCACAGCAATTGGCCGTCTTTGCAGCGGTGCTGTATTTCAAACAGCGCAAAACCGAGCCTTTTGCCTTGGCTTTCCGCGATGGCACGGGCCTGCATTTTTTGCTGAACCAGCGCAATGCCTTCGTCGGTGAACATCTCAAACACATGCCGTCCCACCATTTCTTGCGCGGTAAAGCCGCGTAGCCGCTCGTCTGCCGGGCTGATGTAGGTCAGGCGCAGTGCGGCGTCGGTTTGCCACAGCACGTCGCGCGTGTCATCGGTCAGTTGGCGGTAGAGCTTTTCTTTTTTGTTCAGGACTTGGATGAGGTCTTTGAGTTGTGTTTGCAGCGTTTGGTTTTGCTCGGTCAGGCGTTGCAGTGTGTCGATTTGGGTTTTGGTCGGCAGGGTGCTGAGGCCGGTGGTGTGGGCGGCTGGCGGTCGCTGCGCCAGCCAGCCGGCCAGCCGTGCCAGGGCATGGCACAGGGTGGCTTGGCGCACAGTGCTGCGGTTGCCGGCAAACAGCATCACTTCGCTGTGCGTTTGCCCGGCAATGCACCAGCCAAACCACACCGTGCCGACCGGTTTGCCTTCGCTGGCACCCGTCGGCCCGGCAATGCCGGTGACGGCGATGCTGACTTGGGCACGGGCGTGGGCCAGCGCGCCTTCGGCCATGGCGCGTACCACCGGCTCGCTGACCGCGCCGTGTGCGTCGATGAGATCGGTGGGCACGCCCAGCAATTCGTTTTTGGCGGCGTTGGAGTAGCTGACAAAGCCGCGCTCAAACCACTGGCTCGACCCCGGCAGATTGGTGCAGGCAGCGGCAATCAGGCCGCCGGTGCAACTCTCGGCGCTGGTCAGCATCCAGCCTCGTGCCAGCAGTTGTGCCGAAATATCCATCAAATCGGCCTCTAGCCCTTTAGGAGCAAGCGCGAGCAGCTCATTTTTTGCGAGTGAAGACGGGTGCATTTAGAAGAATCTCCACAGGGCAATCACCAGCAGCGTGCAAAACGCGGCGACAAAATCGTCGAACAAAATGCCCCAGCCGCCGCGCCAGCCAAAGCCTTTGAATACGCCGTCGGCCCAGCCGACCGGGCCGGGTTTGGCGGCGTCAAAAAAACGAAACAGGGCAAACGCGGTCAGTTGGCCCCAAAAGCCCATCGGCATCGCCAGCCACAGCACCAGCCAGAAGGCGACGATTTCGTCCCAGACGATGGCACCGGGATCGGAGACGCGCATATGTTGGGCGGTAACGGTGCAGGCCCACCAGCCGCCCAAGGTAGAGAGGGCAATGATGATGCCGATGCGCAGCGGGTCGCGGTGCTGTAGCAGCAGCGCATACGACGCCCAGCCCCACAGCGTGCCGACCGTGCCGGGGGCAATGCGGCTCAGGCCGCTGCCAAAGCCCAAGGCAATGCAGTGCGCCGGATGGAACATTAAAAAACGCAGATTGGGGCGCGCTATGTGCGCCGCGGCAGAGGTGCTGTGCATGGCGTCGATTCTAGGAGCGGCGCCGGTATCAAGCCATCTGGCTGAGGGTCTTGCGAAAACGCGCCAAGGCAGTGGCAAACAACACGCTGCCAATCACGCCAATGGCCAGCAACTGCGGCCACACCACCTCCAGCCCAGCGCCGCGGTACAGGATGGCCTGCGCGGCGGTGACGAAGTGTGTGGTGGGCGCGGCCAGCATCAGGTTTTGCACCAGCGCCGGCATACTTTCGCGCGGCGTCATACCGCCCGAGAGCAATTGCAGCGGCACCAACACTAGCACCAGCAACATGCCAAATTGCGGCATCGAGCGTGCCAAAGTCGCCAGAAAAATGCCCATCGACGTGGTGGCAAACAGGTGCAGCAGCGTCACCAGCATGAACAACGCTAACGAGCCCTGCACCGGGATGTGCAGCGCGCCCTGCACCACGAAAACCAGCGCAGACAGTGCGGCCAGCGCCACCACCAGCCCCATTGACCAGACCTTGGCCAGCATGATTTCACCTGGCGTCACCGGCATCACCAGCAAATGCTCGATGGTGCCGTGCTCGCGCTCGCGGATCAGCGC
>JAGNSH010000193.1 GCA_017988165.1 Giesbergeria sp.
GGCTGGGAGCTGCTGAACTACGGCTCGCTGGTGCCGATTAGCGTGACTGGGCTGGGGTTGATTTGGCTGGCGCTGCATGAGCGCAAAGCGCCGAGGGCGGCTTAAAAATAATAGCTGTAAGCGCTTGCAGCGTAAGGGCTAGAGGCGGTTTTGACGTGGTTTAGAAAAATTGCTTGGCAAAGTTGGCTACAGCCAAAGCAATCAACATACCCATCATCCAAGATAGTTTGTCCATCTTGGCCTCTAACCGTATTTCCAATGTTTCCATTTTGCTGTCGAAATGATCTCTCGTCGCTAGCGTAGCTTGGGCGTCAGCCATCACGCGAACTACAGCTTCAGCTTGGCGCTCGTCAAAGCCAGCATCGCGCAACCGACGGGTAAAGTCCAAGGTATCAAAAGTAATTGTGCTCATGGCTTAAGTCCTTGTGTATTTGCCCATTCTATGTATTGCATCCTTGTGCATTGCATGGCGACACATTGCACCACCACGTCAAATTGGCACATTGCGCCCCCTATTGCGGCCCCTATTGCGGCCCGGGGTCAGAGCACACATTTTTAGCCCGAATGCTTCGGGCCAAAAACGGTGATCTGACCCCGTGCCTAGTGCGCTGGGCTAACGCCGGGGGGGCGGTTAAACAAGTTCCTCATCACGGTATCCTCCAAA
This sequence comes from Giesbergeria sp., assembly GCA_017988165.1. Classification (GTDB taxonomy): domain Bacteria; phylum Pseudomonadota; class Gammaproteobacteria; order Burkholderiales; family Burkholderiaceae_C; genus Simplicispira. Next base: position 665 of record JAGNSH010000193.1, read on the forward strand.
TTTTGCTGCGCTAACCCACCCAATCCATCCCTACGCGAGGGCTTGCCATGTCAGAATTTTTGGCCCATTCGGGCAGGCATTTGTTGGCCGACCATTTGAGCCGAGTCGCTGCACTGGCGGCCCAATTTTCTCAACCCTTTGACAGCGCAGAACCCGCGCTGCGCTGGGCTTATCTGGCCGGTCTGTGGCACGACTTGGGCAAATACCGGCCCGGTTTTCAGCGCTATGTGCGCTTGGCAAGCAACCCCGATGCGCACATCGAAGGCAAAGTGAGCGGGCGCGAAAAAACCCATTCTGCCGCCGGGGCGCTGTGGGCCATGCAGCAGTTAAACCAACCGGGTCGCCCCTTCGGCCACATCCTGGCTTACCTGATTGCCGGCCACCACGGCGGGCTGGACGATTGGGACGGGGGACTGAAAGAGCGGCTGCAAAGTGAAGACTCCCGACGTGAATTGACAGAGGCTTTGGCGGCCCAGCCGCCCACCGACATCTTGGCGCACGGCAATGTGGTGGCGCACATTCCCGGTGGCGCCTGCGGCTTTGCCTTGTGGGTGCGGATGCTGTTCTCGTGTCTGGTGGATGCTGATTTTTTGGACACCGAAGCGCACTTTGATGCCGGCAAGCCGGCCCGGCGCGAAGGTTTTGCAACGTTGGTGCAAATGCGTGTGGCGTTCAACAACTACATGGCTGCGCTGCCGGTGGTCAACACACCCGTCAACGCCTTGCGCGCCGACGTGTTGCGCCAGTGCCGCGCCAAGGCGGTCTTGCCTGCGGGATTTTTCTCGCTCACGGTGCCCACGGGCGGCGGCAAAACACTGTCCAGCCTAGCGTTTGCGTTAGAGCACGCTCAAGCGCACGGCAAGCGACGCATCATCTACGCCATCCCTTACACCAGCATCATTGAGCAAACTGCGGATGTATTCCGGGGCGTCTTCAAGGCATTGGGCGACGAGGTGCTGATAGAGCACCACAGTCAGTTTGATGCTGCCGCCCAAGACGAAACCGCACGCAGCCGCCTGGCCTGCGAAAACTGGGATGCGCCGCTGGTGGTCACCACCAATGTGCAGTTGTTCGAGTCGCTGTTCGCCGCCAAAACCTCGCGTTGCCGCAAGCTGCATAACTTGGTGGGCAGCATCGTTGTGCTCGACGAAGCACAACAACTGCCGCCCGCGTTTTTGCAGCCGATTTTGGACGTGCTCAATTTGCTGGTGGCGCACTACGGCGTCACGGTGGTGCTGTGTACCGCCACCCAACCCGCACTCAACAGCAGCACCTATTTCGACGCCAGCAAGAGCCTGCGTGGGCTTGAAAATGTGCGCGAAATCATCGACCGCCCCGATGCCTTGTTTGATGCCCTCAAGCGCGTCATTGTGGAGTTGCCGCCCGACTGGACGACCCCCACCGCTTGGGCCGACATTGCCACGCAGCTCAGTGCTGAGGACTGTGTGCTGGCCATCGTCAACACCCGCAAGGCCGCGCGCGAATTGCAGCGCTTGATGCCCGAGGACACGCTGCACCTGTCGGCCCTGATGTGCGGCGCGCACCGCAAGGATGTCATTGCGCACATCAAAGAGCGCCTGAAAGCCAAGCGCGAGGGGCGCGACCTACTGCCTCTGCGTGTGGTCAGCACGCAATTGGTGGAGGCCGGGGTAGATATCGACTTCCCGGTGGTCTACCGCGCTCTGGCCGGGCTAGATTCCATCGCCCAAGCCGCAGGCCGCTGCAACCGCGAAGGGCGCTTGCACGGCCAAGGCCGCGTGGTGGTGTTTGTGCCGCCTGAGCGGCTGCCGCTGGGTCATTTACGCAAAGGGGCGGATGCCTGCATCTCCACCCTGCACGGTCAAGCGCACGACCCGCTGGCGCGCGCCTTGTTTGATCGGTACTTCAAAGAGTTCTATCACTCGGTGGATTTGGACAGCCACCGCATCGTGGACAAACTCAAGGTGGAGCCGCGCACCTTGGCCACGCAGTTTCGTTCTGCGGCTGAAGCGTTTCAGTTGATCGACGATAAAGATGCCGCCACGGTGGTGGTGCGCTACCCACCGCAGCACGACCAGATTGAAAAATGGCTCGCGGTGCTTACCACCGAAGGCCCACAACGCTGGCTGATGCGCAAACTACAGCGCTACACCGTCAGCATCCCGAAACGCACGGCAGACAAAATGCTGGAGCAAGGCAGTTTGACGCTGCCCATGCCGGGGCTCTACGTGCAGGTGGACGCAGAAAACCTATATGACCCGGTGCTCGGCTTGAAGCCAGAGGGCGATATTTACAACCCTGCTGGATTCTTCAGTTAAGGAAAACCATGCCCCATTTTTGCCTCGAAGTCTCAGGCCCATTCGCCTGCTTTACCCGCCCGGAAATGAAGGTGGAGCGCGTCTCTTACGACGTGATGACGCCATCTGCCGCCCGCGCCGTATTTGAGTCGGTGCTGTGGAAGCCAGCCATCCGCTGGCGCGTGCATCGCATTGAAGTGCTCAAGCCTTTTCGCTGGATCAACCTGCGGCGCAACGAGGTCAGCGCCGTGGTGTCCACGCGCAATGTGCAGCAGGCCATGGCGGCGGGCAGCGGCACGCTGGGTCTGTACATCGAGGACGAGCGCCAGCAACGCGCAGGCTACTTTTTGCGCGACGTGGCCTACCGCATCCATGCCGACTTGTCGCTGGCCCCGGGCTGCACCGAGCCTTTGATGAAATACACAGAGATGTTCACCCGCCGCGCCAGCAAAGGCCAGTGCGTAAACCAGCCGTATTTGGGTTGCCGCGAGTTTGCGGCGGATTTCCGCTTGGTTACCGCCGACACGCCGCCCGCCACGCCGATTGGCGACACCCGCGAACTGGGCTGGATGCTGCACGACCTGGACTTCACCCACCCGGCTGACCCGCAGCCACGCTTTTTCAATGCCAGACTGGACAACGGCGTGGTGCAGGTGCCGCCATTTGAGGAGGCACACGGATGATTTTGCAAGCCTTGAACGACTACTACCGCCGCAAGTGCGACGACCCCGATCCGGCCCAGCGCCTGCCCATGTTTGGGCTAGAACAAAAGGAAATTCCCTTCCTGTTGGAGATCAGTGCCGAAGGTGAACTGCTGCAGTTGCGCGACATCCGCGAGCTGAATGGAAAAAAGAAAGTGGGCCGCGTTTTTCGGGTGCCCATGGGGATCAAAAAGACCTCTGGCGTGGCTGCCAATTTGCTGTGGGACA
>JAGNSH010000194.1 GCA_017988165.1 Giesbergeria sp.
GCGCTGCCTCGACGTTTTGGAGTGAGGCCGCGTCTACGCCTGATCCTGACTGCGATGGCGAGTTGTTTCTCCAGCTGCTGCCGAGTGCAACCTATCAGGCCGCCGATATTGACTCATATTAGCCTCTGGCCCTTTAAATACGGGCGCTAGTAGCTATCAAAATAACATGGCGGTGTACAGGTGCTGCGTGGCGCAATTTGTCAAGGTTTGCCCGATACACTGCAAAGCCGCTCAGGGCGCACCGCCGCTGATTTCTGCTGATATTGAAGAAAAAATCACCATGACCTTGTCACTTTTTGCTCCTTTTCATGGCCGTGTTGCGCGCCTGCGCCGGCCAGTGTTGAGCGTGGCTGCCGCTGTGGCGCTGGCCTGCGCTGGCGTGCCCACCAGCTTTGCGCAAACCGCTGCGCCCGGTACACCGGCTGCCGTGGCGGCGGCCCAGCCGATCAAGGTGGCGCTGATTGAGAGCCTGTCGGGCCCGTTCGCCAACACCGGCGAGGCGGTGTATCGCAACATTTTTTGGGCGATGGAGCGCGTCAACCAGCGCGGCGGCGTGGCCTTGCCCGCCGCTGCCGGTGGCGCGCGCCCGCTGGTATTGCAGCGCTACGACAGCAAGGGCCAAAACGAAGAGGCGCTGTCGGCGCTGCGCGCGGCGATTGACGACGGCGCGCGCGTGGTGATGCAGGGCAACTCGTCGGCCACGGCTGCCGCGCTGGTGGACGCCATCAACAAGCACAACGAGCGCGAGCCGGACAAGCGGGTGATTTTTTTGAACTACTCGGCGGTCGATCCGCTCTTGACCAACGAAAAATGCAGCTTTTGGCACTTTCGCTTTGACGCCCACGCCGATATGCGCATGACGGCGCTGATGGACGTGGTGCGCGCCGATACCGCCCTGAAAAGCGTCTACCTGATTGGTCAGGACTACAGCTTTGGCCAAGCGGTGCTGCGCGAAGCCAAAAAGCAGCTGGCCGACAAGCGCCCCGATGTCGCCATCGTCGGCGACGAGCTGCACGCCGTCGGCCGGGTCAAAGACTTTGCGCCCTATGCCGTCAAAATCAAAAGCAGCGGCGCGCAGGCGGTCATCACCGGCAACTGGGGCAACGATTTGACGCTCTTGGTCAAGGCGGCGCGCGAAGTCGGTTACAGCGGCACTTTCTACACTTTTTACGGCAACGCGCTGGGCGCACCGGCGGCGCTGGGCGATGCGGGCGTCGGCAAAGTCGTCGCCGTGGCCGACTGGTTGCCGAACGTGCAAAGCGCGCCGAGCGAGGCGTTTTACCAGTCGTTTCGCACGCGCTTTCCCAAGCCGCAAGACGACTACGTGCATATGAGGATGCAGCTGATGGTCGAGGCGCTGGCCCAGTCGATGGAGCGCGCCGCCAGCGTGGACGCCACCTTTGTTGCCCGCCAAATGGAAAGCGCCAGCGTGCAAATGGCCGGGCGCAGCGGCGCCATGCGCGCTGGTGACCACCAGTTTCAGCAGCCGCTGGTGGTGGGCGTGATGGAAAAGCAGGGCACGCCGGGCGTGAAGTTTGACGTTGAAGGCTCGGGCTACGGCTTTCGGGTGCTGCGCGACATTGCGGCGGCGCAAACCCAGCAGCCGCACAGCTGCCAGATGCAGCGGTTCTAATTGCCGGTATGGCATTCGATATTCGCACCCTCGCGGTGCTGCAAGGCATGGCTTGGGTGGTGTTTGCGCTGACCACCTTGGTCATGGCGCGCGTACACCCCAAAGAGGCGCACCTGCGCGACTGGGCGGTGGGCGCTGGGCTGTGCGCGCTGGGCAGCGTGTTCCACGCTATCGGCCCGGCGACGCTTCTCTTTCTGTCCACCATTGGCGGCAACACGCTGTTGTCGGTCGGCGGTGGCGTGCTGTTTTTGGGGCTGCGCGGGCTGCTGGGCCAGTCGCGCCCCGGCTGGGTGCCGTGGGCGGTGTTGGGCACGAGCGTGCCGCTGCTGCTGTGGTTTACCTATGTGCAGCCGAACTTTTCGCTGCGCGTCATCGTGGTGTCGGCGCTGTTTGCGCTGCCTTTGGTGGCCTCGGTCTGGGCCGTCTGGTGCAGCGAGCAAAGGCGTGTGCCGGGGCGTTTGCAGTGGGTCAATTGGTTGATGCTGGTGGTGTATGTGAGCGGCGCGGGGGTGTTTACGTGGCGCCTGCTGTACGCCAGCTACAACTTGGCCGAGTCGAAGTCGATTTTTGCCTCCAGCCCGTTGTACGCAGCGCCCTACCTGTGGTGCATCCTCTACAACATCTGGCTGCCGATTGCCATCGTGCTTACTGTCAGCGAGCGCCTGCAGCGCGATTTGGCGCTGGCACGTGACCAGGCCCACGCCGACAGCGAAGCCAAAAGCCGCTTTCTGGCCACCATGAGCCACGAGATTCGCACGCCGATGAACGGCATTTTGGGCATGGCGCAAATGCTGCAGCAGCCGACGATGGAGGCCCCGGCGCGGCAAGAGGCGGCGCTGGTCATCGTGCAGTCGGGCCAAACGCTGCTGACGCTGCTGAACGACATTTTGGATTTGTCCAAGGTCGAAGCCGGCAAGTTTGAGTTAATCCCCGTGCCGTGCCAGCCCCTGCAATTGGTGCGCGAGATGGAGAACCTGTTCTCGTCCAGCGCGCGCAGCCAAGGTTTGCGCCTGCTCTCGGGCTGGGGCGGGCCAGCCAGCGCCACTTACACCGCCGACGCGACGCGGCTGCGCCAGATGTTGTCGAACCTTGTGGACAACGCCATCAAGTTCACGCCGCGCGGCGAGGTGCGCATTGAGGCGTTTGAAGTCAGTCCAGCGCCCAGCCACGGCGGCGCTGCGGTGCTGGAGTTTGCCGTCACCGACACCGGCATCGGCCTGTCACAGGAGCAAAGCGCGCGGCTGTTTATGCCGTTTTCGCAGGCCGACAACTCCACCACGCGCGAATACGGCGGCAGTGGCCTCGGTCTGTCCATCGTGCGCCGCTTGGCGCGCCTGATGGGGGGCGATGCCGGCGTGCAAAGCCAGCCGGGCCAAGGCGCGCGTTTTTGGTTTCGGGTGCAGGTGCAGGTGCAGGGGCAAGAGGCTGCGCTGCAGGCGTCGGCGGTGGCTGCTGCTGCGCCCGCTGCTGCACTGGCCCCGCTGGCGTTTGCCGCCCAAGGCGCCACGGTGCTGGTGGCCGAAGACAACGCCATCAACCGCACCGTCATCACCGCCATGCTCGAAAGCATTGGCGTGGCCTCGGTGCTGGCCGAGGACGGCCAGCAGGCGGCGCAAGCGCTGGCACAACTGGTTGAGCGCGGCACGCCGCCGGCGCTGGTGCTGATGGACATGCAGATGCCGGTGCTGGACGGCTTGGCCGCCACCGAGCGCATCCGCGCGTGGGAAAAAGAGCACCAGCTGCCGCGCGTGCCGATCGTTGCGCTGACCGCCAACGCCTACGCCGAAGACCGCGCGCGCTGCCTGAGCGCCGGCATGGACGACTTTCTGGCCAAGCCGGTGAACTTGGTGCAGTTGCGGGCGGTGGTCGCGCAAATCATTGGCAGTCAGCAAAAACAATAGCTGCCAGCGCACGTATCCATTGGCTTTCAGATAGATTTGAGCCTGAAAGCCAATCAATGCCAGCGCTGGCAGCTATTGTTTTTTAAGTCCGAATGCGGTGGCCGGTCTTAAACACCCACCACACCACGGCCAAGCACGCCGCCATAAAGCCCAGCGTCATGCCGGTGCTGACGCCAATGTGCACGTCGGCTTGGCCGTAAAACGCCCAGCGCAGGCCGCTGATCAAATACACCACCGGGTTGAACAGCGACACCGTTTGCCACAGCGGCGCCAGCATGTTGATGCTGTAGAAAGCGCCGCCCA